>NZ_JBNGHF010000112.1:0-2741 GCF_050611805.1 Methylotuvimicrobium sp. | reverse complement strand
TGTTTTGACATCAATTTTTGAAAACTTGGCTTGCAATAAACGAGGAGTCCATATACGGATTATATCGTGTATCGATACAATAAATCGCCTTGATAATGACAATCCATTATACCTTTCGCACTTCAAATTTCGGCGATGCCTAAAGAGGCACCGGGGTGATCGGCCCCTCACCTAGCGTTAGGCGAGGGGCCAGCATAGAGCCACATGGATGTATTGACGGCGTCCTTTGACGGTCACCCCGGCGCCGAATTTTGATCTACGATGAGTATATTCATTGCATTAAAACAGCGTTAAACTGTCAATGAGTCGATTAGAAAGATAAATCGTGAGATTCCCTTCCTAATCGGCAATCATTTATTCAGTAGACGAGGCTCCACAATGGCAAACGAAGGTTATCACGAAGCAATAGAAGAACTCTCCGATGCAACGCGCGATATGCATCGAGCGATTACCTCTTTAATGGAGGAACTGGAAGCGGTCGACTGGTATAACCAACGCGTCGATGCGTGCAAGGATAAAGACCTCAAAGCGATACTCGCGCATAACCGCGATGAGGAGAAGGAACACGCGGCGATGCTGTTGGAATGGATACGCCGACAAGACACGAAATTCGACAACGAACTACGCGATTATTTATTCACCGATAAACCGATCGCTCATTGATCAACCAACCGGAGAATCGAAATGACTTCAAACGTTCCCAATGTAGTTTTCAAAACCCGCGTTCGCGATGAAAGTATCGGCGGCGACAATCCTTTTCGTTGGCAGGATGTCAGTAGCGACGATATTTTCAAAGGCAAAAAAATCGTGCTGTTTTCCCTGCCAGGCGCGTTTACGCCGACATGCTCGAGCACACATTTACCGGGTTACGAAGCAAAATACCAAGACATCATCGGTCAGGGCGTCGATGATGTCTATTGTTTAAGTGTCAACGATGCCTTCACGATGTTTCAGTGGAGTAAACATCTGGGCATCGAGCATGTCAAAATGCTGCCCGACGGCAATGGCGACTTTACCCGCCTGATGGGCATGTTGGTCAAAAAGGAAAATCTCGGCTTCGGCTATCGCTCTTGGCGTTATTCGATGCTGGTCGAGGACGGTAAGATCGTCAAACTGTTCAGCGAACCCGGCTTTTCCGACAATTATCCGGACGATCCGTTCACGGTTAGCGATGCGGACACCATGCTCGATTACTTAAAATCATAATTTTACGATTCGCATCGGTTATTCAATCAAGAATGCCGATGCGCTGCCGTTATCCACCTATCCAAGAATATACAAATGACTGATTTCGATTTCGAGCTATTTGTTATCGGCGCGGGTTCAGGAGGCGTTCGAGCCGCGCGAACGGCCGCCAACCTCGGCATTCGCGTCGCCATCGCCGAAGACCGCCATCTGGGCGGCACCTGCGTCAATGTCGGTTGCGTGCCTAAGAAATTGTTCGTCTATGCCTCGCACTTCCGTGAGGATTTCGAGGCGGCCCAAGGTTTCGGCTGGTCGCTAAGCGAACCCGGCTTCGACTGGCCGCGTTTGTTGTCGCAAAAGGATCGCGAATTGGAACGTCTGCGAGGCATATACGGCAGTTTGCTCGATAAGTCAGGCGTAACGCTGATCGAAGGCCGAGCGACATTGCTTGACGCTCATACCGTGCAAGTCGGCGAAACCCGATACCGCAGCGAACGCATTCTAATCGCAACCGGCGGCAAGCCGTTTATTCCCGATTTTCCGGGCAACGAACATGTCGCCGATTCCGATGACATGTTCGCATTGGATAAACTCCCGAAGCGGCTATTAATAGTCGGCGGCGGCTATATTGCCGTCGAATTCGCCGGCATCATGCACGGCATGGGCGTTAACACGAAATTATGCTATCGGGGCGAACAAATACTGCGGGGATTCGATCACGATGTTAGAGCATTCGCCGCTCAGGAAATGCGAAAAAAAGGCATCGACATTCTGCTCAATACCAACATTAAATCGGTCACCCGAACCGAAAGCGGCTATGAAGCCCATACCGACCGGAACCAAATCGTTGAAGCCGATCTGATTTTATACGCGACCGGAAGAAAACCGAATACTGCGGGACTAGGACTGTCTGAACTCGGCGTTGCGCTGACAGAGAACGGGGAAATCGTCGTCGACGACCGATATCAAAGCAATATTCCGTCGATATACGCGCTGGGCGATGTCACCGGCGAGCTTAACCTGACGCCGGTCGCAACCGCCGAAGCAATGGCGCTGGTCAACACTCTCTATACCGATAAACCCACTTCGGTCGATTACGACTATATCCCAACGGCGGTATTCAGCCAGCCGAATATCGGCACGGTTGGGTTGACCGAATCCGAAGCCAAGGAGCGATATTCCGATATCGAAATTTATAAATCGGTTTTTACGCCGATGAAACACACGCTGTCCGGTCTCGATGAAAAAACGATGATGAAAATGATAGTCAGAAAAAGCACCGATCGGGTCCTAGGCATTCACATGGTCGGACCGGAAGCCGGAGAAATCATTCAAGGCATGGCAGTCGCAATTCGGGCCGGCGCGACCAAGGCCGTCTTCGACTCGACGATCGGTATTCATCCGACTGCGGCCGAAGAATTTGTCACGATGCGCAAATCTGTAGGCTGAAACGTGAATTTAAGAACAATGCGGTTAGGGACAGGCAAAAAAGGTTCAGGTTCTGAGGTATCCCCACTAATTACGCCTTTTCCAGGGTTCTGAAATAATCAACCAAA
>NZ_JBNGHF010000111.1:0-2744 GCF_050611805.1 Methylotuvimicrobium sp. | reverse complement strand
TTACCCAAGCTGGAGCTTGGGTAACAGCATATTTTAGTTTTTGCGACTACGACTAACCCCAGCTCGGACACTTGGCTTCGGCAAGCTGAAGCATCTTGCTAATCAGGTGAAGTTAAGTGCCGCCGGTCAATTGTTCCGGTGCGAAATCGTCGACCGCGATCGCTTTCATTTTGGCTTGCTCGGCTTTTTCGAGTAATGCATATTCGTCCTTGTCGATCAATTCCGATGCCAAAGCCTGCTGCAGTAGGGATGACGGCATTCCTTTGGGTAGCGCTCCTTGTTTTTGCGCGGCGCGGATTTTGGCCTCGGCCGGTGCGGCCTCGAGCACTGCCCTGAAGGCGCCCTCGATGCGGCCGGTAGGATCGTCCGGATCGGTATTGATATAGATGCCATCGGTCAAACGCTCGCGCGCCGGATTGTCGGTCAATAGCAATTTTGCGAGAGGACCGGTCAAGCTATCGCACGGCGGCGCGCAGGGTTTGCCGAGCGGAAACAACAAGGCACGCAGCAAGCCGGCCGAAAGTTTCGCCGGCAGCAGCCGAAGTGCTTCCAATAACGATTGTTGGGCGCGATACAGGCTGTCTTGGCAGGCCCAATGCAGCAGCGGCAGGTCGTCCGAGGGCGCGCCTTGATTGTCGAAATGTTTGAGTACGCAAGAACACAAGTACAAGTGGCTCAGTACGTCGGCCAGCCGCCCGGAAATGCGTTCCTTACGTTTGAGTCGGCCGCCCAGCGTCAGCAGCGCGACATCGGCGGCCAGCGCAAAGCCGGTGCTAAGCCGTGTCAATTGCCGGTAATAACGCTTCGTTTCGCGGTTACCGGGCGCGGCGGTCAGCCGCGAACCGGCAACGCCGAACCAGAAGCCTCGCAAGATATTATTCAGAAAAAAACGGATATGCCGCCATAATATCGAGTCGAATTCGCGCAAGGCTTTGGCCGCATTTGTTTGGTTCAGTGCCTGCATTTCTTGTTGTACGAAAGGGTGGCAGCGGACCGAACCTTGGCCGAAAATCATCATCGTGCGGGTTAGAATGTTTGCGCCTTCGACCGTGATGCCGACCGGGACGACCTGATACAAACGGCCGATTGCGTTGGAAGGCCCCAGACAAATGCCCGAGCCGCCTTGAATATCCATGCCGTCGTTGATGATACGCCGCATGCCTTCGGTGAGTTGGTATTTCAGTATCGCCGAGATCACTGCCGGTTTCTCGCCGACGTCGAGTGCCGCGCAGGTGACTTGGCGCGCGGCGTCCATTAAATAGGCGCTGCCGGCCATGCGCGCCAGTACCTCTTCGATGCCTTCGAAGGCACCGATCGGCAGATTGAACTGATGCCTGATTCGCGCATAGGCGCCGGTGTTGCGGCAGATGAATTTGGCCGCGCCGACGCTTAGCGCCGGTAGCGAAATCGCGCGGCCGGTGGCGAGGCATTGCATCAACATTTTCCACCCTTGACCGGCTTGTGCCGCGCCGCCGATGATCCAGTCGAGCGGAATGAAGACGTCCTTGCCCCAGTTAGGGCCGTTTTGGAAGGCCGAATCGAGCGGAAAATGGCGGCGGCCGATCGAAACGCCCGGCGTATCGGTCGGAATCAGCGCGACGGTAATGCCGATATCTTCGGTTTCGCCTAGCAGCCGGTCGGGATCGTAAAGCTTGAACGCCAGTCCGAGCACCGTGGCGACCGGGCCTAGCGTAATATAACGCTTCTCCCAATTGAGCCTTATGCCCAAAACTCGTTCGTTGCCTTCGAACGCGCCGTAACAAACGATGCCGGTATCGGGCATCGCACTGGCATCGCTGCCGGCCAGCGGGCCGGTTAATGCAAATGCCGGTATTTCGAGACCGTCGGCCAAGCGCGGTAGATAATGATTTTTTTGCTGCTCAGTGCCGTAGGCCAGCAATAATTTGGCCGGTCCCAATGAATTCGGGACCATGACCGTGACCGCGGCGGTCGTACTACGGCTGGCGAGTTTCATGACGATTTGCGAATGCGCGAAATCGGAAAACTCCAGGCCGCCGTAGCGTTTCGGTATTATGATGCCGCAAAACTTATGTTGTTTGATGTAGCTCCAGACTTCCGCCGGTAAGTCGCGGCGCTTGAAGGTGATTTCCCAGTCGTCGAGCATCGCGCACAGGGTTTCCACAGGTCCGTCGATAAAGGCGCGCTCCTCGTCGCTGAGGCGCGCCGCGGGCAGCGCCGCGAGTTTAGTCCAGTCCGGACGGCCCTTGAACAGTTCTGCGTCCCACCAGGTGTTGCCCGCTTCGAGTGCTTCGCGCTCGGTTTGGGACATCGGCGGCAGATTGCGGCGCATGGCCTTGAACAGCGGCCGGGTCAGTAAACTGCGGCGGATAGGAGCGAAGACAACGATCCCGGCTAAAATAAGCCCGCTCGATACCGCGATAATGAATTCGGTCATGGCTAAATTCCTGTTACTGTGAAAGTTCGTAGATTCGGACTCCTTATCTAATTTTTCGATATGAAAAACAATACTGGTTCCGAGGAGGGGGCGGTTGCTCGACCGGCAGGCGTCGGCGGCAGGGCAGATTTTTGCTCCTCGGCAACTGCTGAGTTACAAGGATGTAACGAATGCAGAAAATGCAGGAGCATTTTTCTGCCCTGCGTTGCCCTAATACACGCCATCCCTGGCGTAATGCAAAATCTGCATTCACGCCATCCTTGGCGTTCGAGACGCCGTCGAGCCTACACGGACGTATTCACCCAGCACCTAAATTCCATAGCCCATT
>NZ_JBNGHF010000110.1:0-2866 GCF_050611805.1 Methylotuvimicrobium sp. | reverse complement strand
GGCATTCCCACGCAGAGCGTGGGAACGAGAATGGCCGGGGAACTGAATACTCACGGTTTGAGTGGTGTCCATGCCTTTATGGATATTGGCATGGGCGATATTGCTGCCGGTATACCTATACCTTTCGCTCTTCAAATGTCGGCGTTGCTTAAGGAGAGGCCGGGCTCGGGGCGAGGTATTCAATTCGTCCCGAACGTTTTGGTTTACTTATTCTGTTTCCCAAGCTCCTGAGGTTGTGAAAGTATTGGTGAATACATCGTAAAAAATTTATTTATCATGAAGAGCATGAAGGTAATGAAGAAAAAGACCATAATAGCAATAATCTAATTCTTCATTTTCTTCGTGGTTATTTTGTAATATTTCTGCTGTTTCCCAAGCTCTAGCTTCGCGGTAAAAAAGAGAAGCCGATGTATTTACCACACCTTCGTTTGCAGCAGTTACAGTTACGCTAAGTTCAATCGACCGGCTTGGCCTCTCGAAGCTAGAATTTGGGAAGGAGCGAAAGAGTATATCTTCTTTACGGCCGGCAAAGCATGCCGGAAATCAATGTTTTCGGAGTTTTTATGTATCAAAGTCTAATAATAAATAAAATATCGGGTCTTTTTTTGCTTTTTTTGTTGGGCTTAACCGAAGTTTATGCCGAGGATATTCTTAGTGCCAGGGAGGTTGTTGAAAATTTTCAAGCCGAGTTAATAGATGTTATGAAAAGCGGTAAGGAGCTTGGTTATGAAGGTCGTTTCGATCAGCTTGAAAAGCCGGTAAGTGAAAGCCACGATTTAAATATGATTGCAAGAGTCGTGGTCGGGCGCGAATGGGAGAATATGTCGTCGGATCAACAAGAAAAATTTATCGAGGTGTTTAGTCGATTCAGCGTTGCGGCTTATGCGCACAATTTTAAGGAATACTCCGGCGAATCTTTTAAATTCGAATCGGAGGAAGAGACCGGAAGGGGCGGTATTATAGTCCATACTTATTTGGTCATACCCGATGATAAGGATGTTAAATTCGATTATATGTTGAAGAAAAAAGGTAATAGCTGGAGAATAATAAATATAATTGCCAATGGTGTTAGCGATTTGGCTTTAAGGCGTTCGGAGTATGGCAGTATCTTGAAACGTGACGGCTATGACGTGCTGATCGAAAAAATCAGCGAAAAAATCGATCTTTATTCAAAGCAGTAGGTTTTTATGGGTATTTTGGGTGGCAAACTTCAGCGAATGGTTGTCGTTTTTCTTTGTGCTCAAGCTTACGGGTTAAGCGGCTGCTCGACGACGGCGAGTCAAGATTTATCGTTGTCGGAAGTAGACCCTTACGAAGACATAAACCGTAAGGTTTACGCTTTTAATATGACGGTTGACGAATATGTCGCCGAACCCGTCGCCAATGCTTATAAAGCCGTGACGCCGAATGTTATGCAGGCTGGAGTCAATAATTTTTTCGGCAATCTAAAAACCATCAATACCGTTATTAACGATGTTTTGCAGGGTAAGTTTCAGCAAAGCGTCGAAGATTCCGGGCGTTTTTTGGTGAATTCCACAATGGGTCTGGGCGGTTTACTCGATATCGCGACCGACATGGGATTGGAGCATCATGAAGAAGACTTTGATCAGACCTTCGCGGTCTGGGGGGTTCCGCAGGGTTCTTATTTAATGCTGCCTTTTTTAGGACCCTCGACCACCCGGGGCATTCCCGGGTCGGTATTGGATACTGCAGCGAACCCGGCGACCTATGTTGGAATGCCGGTGCAAGCATTGCAAGTGTTGGAAGTTGTCAATGCTAGAGCTAATGCTGACGGTGCGCTGAAATTCATTGATGAAGCGGCATTGGATCCTTATGTATTCACCCGAGAATCTTATCTTCAGTGGCGCAATAATCTGATCAACGATGGAAATATTGAAATCAATGACGACTTAGATAAAGCGCTGCTAGATTTTGATGAGGCGTTGTTTGACGAAGTGAATGATGCTGAGCTGGAATCTGAAGGATCACTCGACAATATGAAGCCTATAGCGGTGGAGGATACTTCGGAAACAGTCAAGGCGAAATCGATACCGAACCAAGAATTTTAGGCGTTTCAACCCGCCCCGAACGCTTTGGATTGCCTTGGGGGCATAGTCGAATTTGGGGTTCGCGCTAAAAGTGAAGCAGCGAATGAACTTCGTATGCGTCAAGCTTTTCACGGCCTTTTAGAAAATCCAATTCAACGACAAATGCGCATGCTTCAACGGTTGCGCCCAGTTTCTCGACCAGTTCGCAACTGGCCTTAGCGGTTCCGCCCGTTGCCAGCAAGTCGTCTATCAACAAAACACGATCACCGGTTTCAAACGCATCGCTATGTGCTTCCAGTGTCGCCGATCCGTATTCCAAGTCGTAAGAAACGCTTTGCACGTCATAGGGTAATTTTCCCGGTTTTCTGAGCGGTACAAACGGCAGGCCTAGCTCCCAAGCCACCAATGCGCCGAATATAAAGCCCCGTGCTTCCATGCCGGCCACGGCCGTGATGTCTCTTTCCAAGAACGGATGCAGTAGATGGTGGACTGCAAGTCTTAATGCAACAGGGTCTTTGACTAGCGGTGTAATATCTTTGAAGATAATGCCGGGCTTCGGAAAATCCGGGATATCTCGGATTTTTTCTTTTAATTTGTTCATAGTTAAAATATAGGGTACTTATCGCGTATATTTTTTAGGAAAAAGCTATCCCGAACGTTTCAGTCGAGTTTGGGGTGGTGCTGAAACATTCGGGACGGGTTAAATAACCCGCCCTGCGCCCAGCCCAAGCATGGGAAATGCTCGTACTGCTTACAAAATCAAGCGCAAAATTGCTCGATGCTCTGCAATATGCCTTGTGTATCCAATCCGCAAAAAC
>NZ_JBNGHF010000109.1:0-3191 GCF_050611805.1 Methylotuvimicrobium sp. | reverse complement strand
AGCTTGGGTAACAGCATATTTTAGTTTTTGCGACTACGACTAGCCCCTGCTCGGAAACTTGGCTTCGGCAAGCTGAAGCATCTTGCTAATCAGGATTAACCATGGCGAATGGGCTATGGTTAACTATCTTGGATAATTTAGGTGCTGGGTTCACGGCATCCTGTCAAGCGAGTCGCCGAACCTCCACAGTGCCTAAAACTTGTAGAAGTAAATTTGTGCATATTCCTAACTTTATGAAGGTATGGGATGTGGCTAGCGATGATGTCGGCAGCAGGGAGCGCTGCCGTCAAGCCCCATGGAAGGGTTTACGGCGGTCCTCGATAGACACATACCATACCTTTTCTTCTTAGACGGTTTTCAATCAAAAGGGAGGATCGTTAGGTGAGGAACCGATCCCCTCTGCGCCTCCTTAAGCACTGCCGAAATTTGAAATGTGAAAGGTATATCCTATGCATCGACGCAGATTTTATCTTGGATAATTATATTGTTGCTGAGGATAACCGGGCTGTTGAGGATTTTGTTGAGGATAACCGCCCTGCGGTTGCGGAGGATAGCTTTGTTGTTGAGGATAGCCTTGTTGCGGGTAACCTCCTTGCGGTTGCCTGGGATAGTTCTGTTGCTGCGGGTAATTTTGTTGTTGAGGGACTCCTTGAGGTTGCTGAGGATTGGTACCCTGATTGACAGGAGTTTGGTTAGCAACGATAGCCAACTCAACGCGTCGATTTTGAGCTCGATTTTCTTCGCTGGTATTAGGGACTTTCGGCATCGATTTACCCATCCCTTGCTGTGAAATCCGAGCATAATTCACTCCGCGCTGAATCAAATAATTCGAAACACTGCCAGCCCGTTGATCGGACAGTTTGAGATTATAACTTTCGCTGCCGATATCGTCGGTATGTCCGGTGACGGTAATGTTAGATTCGGGATACTGATTCAAAACATTAGCAACGGAGTCCAATGCGGTCATCGCCTGAGGCGTCAATTGCGCGGAATCGAAACCGAACGTAATGCTACTCGGCATCGTCAAGTTAAGTGTATTTTCCGAACTTCTTTGTATTTCGATACCGGTACCCTGCAAGGATTCGCGCATCTCTTGTTCTTGATTATCCATATACAGGCCGACCGCAGCACCGACAGCGCCTCCTGCCAGTGCTCCTAGACCCGCATTTTTCCAGTCGTTACCGCCGAATAAAGTGCCGGCGCCGGCACCTACCGCCGCACCTATGCCGGTGCCCATTGCAGTCTTGCTCATCCGGGATTGCCCGGAGTAAGGATCGGTCACACAAGCCGATAAAAGTACGGAGCTAACAGCCAGTATTAAACATTTATTTTTCATAAACATAGATTCTCACGGTAAATTTGAAGCTATTAAGAATTTTATATTGCTACAGATTAAAACACTAAATTAAAGCTGAGCTGAATAAGCTTCAGCTGCATGATTTTTGAGATACCTCTATCATCGCATAAAATTTCGGCAATAGCGTAAGCAAGGCGCGGGAGGTGGTCGCCAAAGGCTTTGACAGTCCTTCACCTAGCGTTTAGTTAAGGACTGTCAAAGAACCGGTCAATCGAGCAACTGACTTTCCAAAAATAGGGCAATTATTTACGACAAAACCCTATATCGTTTTATCTTCTTCTGCGTGATACTTCCCAACGATCCAATAAGTTACACCTAAAGCCAGCAAAACAACGCCTGATGCATAGACATACTGCGGATCGATCGCTTTATAATCGAAAATAATAATTTTCCGAGCAACCGCCATGACTGCGGTTGCAAGCACTAACCGGATCGGAATGACATCAGTACGTAAATACAGCGTAATATTGATAAAAATTTCGATGGCAATCAAAACCATCATAAACGATCCGAAAGTCGCCAAAATATCGCTGACTGTCAGCATTAGATAAGGCGGAGTAAATAGCTTATCGAAAATAACAACAACGACATCCCAAACCCCGAATATGATCACTGCTACCATCAAAACGGCTAAAACGTTGACGGCTTTGATAATTGTTTTATGCAAACTTCCAATCAGAGGATTCACATCTTCCGTGGGTAATTCGGCGTGCGCCATTTGGGCTTGATATTTTTTTCTAAAATGCTGCATCAGCAACGACACGATGTTTTGCTCGTGTATGAAATAATCCGACCCGGCATCATGCTCAAAAAATGAATTAAGTCCTTCCACGTTCGATAAATCGGCATCGGTAATTTTTTTAAATCCCATGCTCCAGTCGGGAAACTGTCTTTTATCGACAACCTTACGCTCAAGGATGTTGATCCCACTATGACGCGGATCTTTTTTAATACAGTTATAAAGAGCATCCACGTCCTTATCTTCGCCTTCCAAAACTTGAACGAAGGTATCCTGGCAATACAACAACATGCCGGTAATATTCCGAGCCGCGTTATTAACTCGACACTTCTCAAGCATATTCAACATATCTTCATCACTCATCGGACTAGTCGCCGAACTGATATAAAGCATACGGATTAACATGTTTACCCCTTCTAAAATTTATAATTATTATTGAGCGATTCATTATAAACCCCAATGAATCTCTGAAAATAGGATACCTCGATATTTACTTTCGACAATGAAATTGAATCATTCCTTGCGCATTGTGACTAGCCGAACTTTAGCGCTGACAAGCAAAGGTAATGCGAGTGCCGTTTCCAAATAGACTGGAGGTGCTTAAGATAGAATCCAAAATCACCTGGCAGGAAGTGACTTAAATCTATGTTAATCCAATCGGATTATCTTCGATATCTTGGTAATTAGCATCTAAAAAACGAGGAGTGCAGATCGCAAGAAAAATCAAATCTTCCGATCCGATATTGGCAATCCGTTGACGGTACGTCGGAGGGATCAACACGATGTCGCCTGGCTCGACTTCTTGCGGCGGTAAACTTCCAACTTCAACCCGTCCCAAGCCTTGTATGATGACATAACGCTCAACGGTTCCGACAAGACGATGCCAGCGTGTCGTAACGCCCGGCTCGACGCGGGCTCTTGCAATGGACAAATCCGGATCGTCGAAGCTATTGGACTGCTCGATAATGAAACACTGTTCCGGAGTGTAAAATTCATCGTCGAGATTTAGTTTATTGATCGATGCTTGCATTGATTTTCCAGATTACGTATAAGTTTCAGCCTATTTGAAGTCCGAAGTAGGTTTTGTGTCGCTAT
>NZ_JBNGHF010000108.1:0-3282 GCF_050611805.1 Methylotuvimicrobium sp. | reverse complement strand
GTGAAAGGTGAAAGGTGAAAGGTGAAAGGTGAAAGGTGAAAGGTGAAAGGTGAAAGGTGAAAGGTGAAAGGTGAAAGGTGAAAGGTGAAAGGTGAAAGGTGAAAGGTGAAAGGTGAAAGGTGAAAGGTGAAATCGGCGCTTGACAAGTATTCGAAATCCTGCATCATTTCACTATTCACTATTCACTATTCACTATTCACTATTCACTATTCACTGTCTCGGTGAAAATGGAAGTTATTTTGCCGTTGCCGGCTTATGGGGCTACAATTATTGGAACGAATTTTGATCTATGATGGGTATGCTGGATATTAAAAATCTATGCTGATATAACGAACAAAGCCGCTAATACACCATAGAATAAGCATTAATTTGACGCTTATGACCTTAATATGTGCTCACTAAATCAATAGCTTGGCAAACTGGGTGCTCAACTTTTCACGCTTGTGAATAAATTCACTATAATTCTTTGTTTTGAAACCGGCTATCGGCAATCGATATGATCAGGATTTTCCGTCATTATATTTCTAGCGCGTTTTTATGGTTGCTCGTTTTTGAAGCAGTCATGTTTTATTTCGCGATGTACCTGGGCAGTCAGGTACGTTTTCTTTATCAGCCTTCTTGGTATTCGGAATCCGATATTGTTAATGCTAGTCTGATTTTCGCGGCTATTTTTACGTTATGCAATATCTCGCTGGGATTGTATCGGCGAAATTTGGGCATCCACGAATACGATTTATTGGCGCGCGTCAGCTTTAGTTTCGGCGTCGGCATCTTTGTCGTGGTTTCGATTTATTACCTTTTTCCCAATTTTTTAATCGCGCGGAGCGTATTGAGCGTTTCTATCGTGTTTGCCTTTTTAGGCATGATGCTGATTCGGTATTTTTTTTATCGCTATGCAAAAATCGATAGGATTAAAAAACAAGTGTTGGTCGTCGGTAGCGGCAATAAGGCAAAAGAATTGGTCGAATTGAACTCCGGATATCTGCATAAGTCTTTCAATATTGCCGGTTTCGCGGCTTTGCCCGGTGAATTGTGTTGCATCGATGAAGCGCTGTTGATCAAGCAAGATAAGTCGCTTAACGAGGTTGCTCAAGATTTGAATATCGATGAGATCGTTTTAGCGATCGATGATAGACGTCGCGGTATGCCGTTGACCACTTTGCTCGATTGTAAAATGTCGGGTTTCGATGTGATCGACTTAGTGACTTTTTACGAACGTGAGCAAGGACTTATCTCCCTTACTAATGTTTATCCGAGTTGGTTTCTATTTTCGGATGGTTTTGCGGTCAGCGGGTTAAGGTCAATAGGCAAAAGATTCTTCGATATTGTGGTCAGTTTGATTTTATTGGCGGTGGCCTGGCCCATTATGCTGATAACTTCGGTCGCGATTTTGATCGAAAGCGGAATCAAGGCGCCGATTTTTTATCGGCAAGTCCGAGTCGGCGAAAATAATCGCAATTTCGAAGTCATTAAATTCCGCAGTATGGTCGTCGATGCCGAAAAGAACGGTGCGCAATTCGCTCAAGAAAAGGATAATAGGATTACTAAAGTCGGCGCATTTATTAGAAAGTGCCGTATTGACGAATTGCCGCAAATATTTAATGTTTTAACAGGCAATATGAGTTTCGTCGGCCCAAGGCCCGAGCGGCCCGAATTCGTCGAAGGGTTTGTCGAACGGATCGATTATTATGCCGAACGGCATCGTGTTAAGCCGGGCATTACCGGTTGGGCGCAGATATCTTATCAATACGGAGCTAGCGAAGGCGATACGATCAGGAAACTTGAATACGATCTTTATTACGTCAAAAATTACAGTTTATTTTTAGATATCAGCATCATTCTACATACGATTGAAATTGTCGTTTGGGGGAAGGGGGCTAGGTGAGAATTTATATTGAAAGATGAAAGATGAAAGATGAAAGATGAATGGTAAGGAACGAGCATGAAATAACTTCGACAAATGCTGAAGGGGGGTTCGATGGCTCGATTGACAGGCGTCGGCGGCAGGGATAGCCGCCGTCGAGCCTACATGGATGTATTCACGGCGTCCTGTCAAGCGAGTCGCCGAACCTCCACAGTGCCTAAAACTTGTAGAAGTAAATTTGTGCATATTCCTAAGGAGTTTGGAGAAGGTTGATTTGAATAAAAAATGTATTTTAGTGACCGGCGGTGCCGGCTATATCGGTAGTCATACTTGTGTTGAGTTGCTTCTGGCCGGTTTTGAAGTTGTCGTAGTCGATAATTTATCGAACAGTAAATTGGAAGCGTTGCACCGAGTCGAATCAATTACCGGTAAACCCCTTGCGTTTTATCAAGTCGATATTAGAGATCGAAGCGGAATGGACCGGGTTTTCAATGAGTACAACATTGATGCGGTGATTCATTTTGCCGGACTCAAGGCGGTTGGGGAGTCATGCAGTAAACCTCTAGAGTATTACCACAATAATATTTACGGTACTTTGGTATTGACCGAAGCGATGGCGGAGGCCGGAGTCAAGAATCTCGTATTCAGCTCTTCAGCGACGGTCTACGGCGATCCGCATAAAGTGCCTATCGAAGAAAGCTTCCCGTTGTCGGCGACTAATCCGTACGGAAGAACCAAATTGTTTATCGAAGATATATTGAGGGATTTATCGGCTGCGGATCGGTTGCAGGATTCCGGGGCAGCACCTTGGAAAATTGCTTTGTTGCGGTATTTTAATCCGATAGGCGCGCATGAAAGCGGCCTGATCGGTGAGGACCCTAATGGCATACCGAATAATCTCATGCCCTATATTGCGCAAGTGGCGATCGGTAAATTGACGGAGTTGTCGGTATTCGGTAACGATTACCCAACGCATGATGGTACTGGCGTTAGGGATTATATCCATGTTGTCGATTTGGCGAAAGGTCACTTGAAAGCGCTTGAAGCCTTGTTTGCCTGCCCTGCCGATCAAGCCGCTTGCACGGCGTTCAACTTGGGGACCGGGAAAGGTTACAGCGTGCTCGATATGGTCCAAGCTTTTGAGCGGGTTACCGGTCAAAAGGTGCCTTATAAAATCGTTCCAAGACGTGCCGGCGATATAGCAGAATGCTATGCCGATCCGGCTTTTGCGCAACAGCAACTCGGATGGTATAGCGAAAAAAATTTGCAAGACATGGTTACAGATACTTGGCGCTGGCAAAGCCGAAATCCGCAGGGGTATGCTTAATCAATTCGTTTCCTGAATAACAAGATGCTTCAGCTCACCGAAGCCAAGTGTCCGAGCAGGGGCTAGTCGTAGTCGCAAAAACTAAAATATG
>NZ_JBNGHF010000107.1:0-3351 GCF_050611805.1 Methylotuvimicrobium sp. | reverse complement strand
AACTGCTAACTGCTAACTGCTAACTGCTAACTGCTAACTGCTAACTGCTAACTGCCTACTTCGTCCTCAAGTGATTACAGTAGGTCCATTTCTGCCGGTTCGTTTTTTGATCTCGCAAAACTGTTCCGCCAATTCGATGAGTGGCGCTAATGCGCTTTGTGCGTCTTGATCATGTAAATTGCTGTCGGGTTCGTAACGTTCCAAATAAATTCGAAGCGTGGCGCCTACGGTGCCGGTGCCGGATAGGCGGAAAACGATTCGTGAACCGTTTTCAAAACCGATGCGGATGCCTTGGTTTTTGCTGACGCTGCCGTCGATCGGGTCGGTATAAGCGAATTCATCGGCATATTCGACGATATAATCGCCGAATGCCTTGCCCGGTAGGGCCGGTAATTGTTCGCGAAGAGAAGCGACGATGCCGTCCGCAATATCGGTGGCTACGGCTTCGTAATCATGGCGAGCGTAGATATCTCGGCCGAACCGTTGCCAGTGCTCGGTGACGATGTCGGCAACCGATTGTCTTTTTCTGGCAATGAGATTGAGCCAGAATAATACCGCCCATAAGCCGTCTTTTTCCCGAACATGGTCAGATCCGGTGCCGAAGCTTTCTTCGCCGCATAGCGTAATTTTTCCGGCGTCTAATAGGTTTCCGAAAAATTTCCAGCCGGTCGGCGTTTCAAAGCAAGGTAAGTTCAGTTGCGCGGCAACCCTATCGACGGCTTGGCTGGTCGGCATCGAGCGTGCGACGCCGCTAATACCTTTTGCGTAGCCGGGAATTAAGCTTGCATTGGCCGCTAAAATGGCTAAGCTATCGCTGGGCGTCACGAATATTTGCGAGCCCATGATCATGTTACGATCGCCGTCTCCATCCGAAGCCGCTCCAAACGTCGGTGCGTTCGGGCCGAACATTGCCTCGGCCAATTCTTCCGCGTGTGCCAGGTTCGGGTCCGGGTGACCGCCGCCGAAGTCTTCCAAAGGCACGGCATTGATCACAGAGCCGGGTTTTGCGCCCAGCATGTCTTCCAGAATCGTTTTGGCATAAGGACCTGTGATTGCGTGCATCGCATCGAATTTAAGCGTGATATAACCTGAGCCGATGCTCTGCTTGAGTAAATCGAAATCGAAAATGGTTTGCATCAATTCGGCGTAATCGTTGACGGGGTCTAGGATGCTTATCGTAAGTGTCCCGAATTTTTGGTTGCCGACGGTGTCGAGGTCGATGTCAGGGATTTCTGCAATTTTGTAGGAAGCGATTTCCTTGCTGCGCCGGTAAAATGCCTGAGTATACTTTTCGGGTGCGGGGCCGCCGTTGCCGACATTGTATTTGATGCCGAAATCTTCATCCGGTCCTCCGGGATTGTGACTGGCCGATAGCACCAGCCCGCCATAGGCTTTATATTTCCGAATCAGGTTGGATGCGGCGGGTGTCGATAATAAACCGCCTTGGCCGATAATCAATTCGCTAAAACCGTTTGCAGCGGCAATTTTTATGATCGTTTGAATGGCTTGTCGGTTAAAATAGCGTCCGTCACCACCTAAAACAAGTTTTTGGTCTACAATATCATCGAGAGAGTCGAAGATTGACTGAACAAAATTTTCAAGATAGTTCGGTTGTTGAAAGGTTTTCACTTTCTTTCTAAGTCCCGACGTCCCGGGGTTTTGGTCTTCGAATGGATGAGTTTCTATTGTTTTTATTTCCATGAGTGAGCCTTTAATGCGACAAATAACACGGTTTTTAAATTACACTAAAACACAAGCTAATAGTAGTTTAATTATGATCCGAATTGGCGTGTTTCCGATTCTTTTTTTGTTGGCGTCAAATGCCCAAGCCAGTAACGATGTCTGGTTATTGATCGATACTGATGCGCTGACGCTTGAAGTTAAGAAAGGAGGGCAGACGTTAGAAAGGTTGGAAAACATTGCGATAGGCCGAAATGGCGCGGGTTTTAAAGAGGTGCGCGGCGATGATGTCACTCCTTTAGGGACTTACAAAATTGGCTGGATTAATGAAAAAAGCAGTTTTTATCGTTTTTTCGGCTTGTCTTATCCTTCGGTCGATAATGCTCATGCCGCACTTGACAAGGGGCTTATCGATCCGTTAACTTTTGAGACGATTGTCGAAGCACACCAAAAACACAGTATTCCCCCCCAGAATACTCCCTTAGGAGGGCAAATCGGCATTCACGGCTTGGGGCGTGGCGATGAGAAAATTCATAGAACTATGAATTGGACTCATGGCTGTATTGCATTGACTAATCGGCAAATTGACCGTTTGAGTAAGTGGGTTGATAAAGAAATTACGGTGCAAATAAAATAGTTCTGGAATATTTTGAAAAAAAAGTTCAATATATTTCATCGAATGCTTTTGAAAAAAATCTTAGTAACAACTCTTACAGTAAAAAAAGGAAAATAATATGAAAAAATTAGCGAAATTATCAGTGGTTGCTCTTACAGCAAGTCTGGCTGTAGGTTGTGCGAGTACTTCTGACGTTGAAAACCTGCAATCTCAAATCGACGATTTGAATACTAAGGTTTCAAGAGCAGCTTCCGATGCGGCTAGCGCGAAAAGCGCTGCTGCTGACGCATCTGCAAGAGCGGCAGCTGCAGAGGCTGCGGCAAACCGCGCAGCAAGCTACGCACAAGATGCGAACAGCAAGTTGGATCGTCTGTTCAAAAAATCAATGATGAAATAATTAATTTTTATCTTTTGATTTGAAAAAAGCCCGTCAGATTCGTCTGACGGGCTTTTTTTGTTTGGCTATGTTTATGAATTCGCTTGCTTCCAAGCTGGAGCTTGGGAAAGAGCGTGATGCAGGTTGGTTGTTTTTTCCGCTGTTTCCCAAACTCTGTTTAGGAAAACCGTCTCGCAAGCTCTGCTTGCCGGCTTCGGGAAGCTGGAGCTTCCAAGACTTCTTGCCCAAGCAGAGCTTGGGCAAGAGCCGACATAGGGGGGGAGAGCCGGAGCTTGGGAAAGAGCGAAGACTAAAATATGCTGTTACCCAAGCTCTAGCTTCCCGAGGATCAAGGAAGATTGATCTAGCGAGCCGGGGTTGGTTGAGGTTCTGCGGAGCTTGCGTCGGTCTCAGGAAGCTGGAGCTTCCGGGGTGTCTTTCCCAAACTGGAGCTCTCATTGTTATACATAAGTCAAAAATTACCGTTTTCCTCGTTCCCACCGCTCCAGCGTGGGAATGCATACCGATCTTGCCTCGGCTGACAAGGTATGGGTTCCCACGGAGGACCGTGGGAACCAGAAAAAAATTACCGTTTTGCAATCTTAGCTAATGAGCCCTCGATAGCATTTTTTGTCGCCCAACGTTCCCGACTTTCCCTCACCTAGCGTTAGGTGAGGGA
>NZ_JBNGHF010000106.1:0-3696 GCF_050611805.1 Methylotuvimicrobium sp. | reverse complement strand
GGTCTCAGGAAGCTGGAGCTTCCGGGGTGTCTTTCCCAAGCTGGAGCTTGGGAAAGAGCGTGAAAAACTTATATTTCCGCACAATAACTAAATAACTTATTGTTTTTATTAATTATAGTTAAGCCGACAGCAAAGCGCTCATGTCCGTTAAATGACAAAAACCTTAAGTTTCTTGCGGATAGGGCTTGCATAAAAAAAGCTAAAGCGCTATTAATTTGAAAACTCAACCAGCAACACCTCTTTTCTATAACAAAATAAACTAAAGATTCGGTCATAAATAACTTCCTATTTTTAATGCAGGGCAAGCAGGTTCGGTTGCTCGATTGACAGGTGTCGGCGGCAGGGCAGATTTTTGCTCCTGCAAAATCTGCATTCATGCCATCCTTGGCAATCAGATTCCGCCGTCAAGCCTACATGAATGTATTCACGGCGTCCTGTCAAGCGAGTTACCGAACCCGCTACAAAACTCATAGTTCCAGGAAGTTATTTTTCACGAAATCCTAAGAGGTAGTAGACTATGAAAACAACACTAATCGTAACGGTTACACTGATTATCGGTGTCATAGCGTACTTGGTTTACCGTCCCAACACTCATGATACCTCATCGGACTATACCGTTCTTCAGCATGTAGAGGCATGCAAGGCTGAGCTTGGGATCACCCGAAAATTGCCGGTGCTCTCATGTTTAGACGGCACACAAGTGCCTATTTATGTCGACAAAAAAGAAATTCAAGAAGATAACTGGGAAAAACTCCTCTCAAACTCGAAAAGATGCGACAACCCTCATTGGCTAGGCGGCGATATGGGCTGCTGGACCTACTCGCATTTACAAATTAAGCAACTCGACGACGACAGCATCATGGTGCTCAACTGCCGGCAAAAAGGGAGTCAATTCGAAAAAGATTGGTTTCGAAAAACCAAAGCCAATCTCGGCATGAACCAGCAGCAAAGAAAAGAACGCTTTGAGAAAGCGTCTAGCGCCGAGAAAACCGAACTTTATTATCTTTACAATACTTTTAACGATATCGGCCTTATCCTGCGGAATACAAAAACAGGACAAAGTTGTTATCTCACTCAATATGGCGAAGCAGTGGTCGGTTTTTTGCCGCCCCTTGATGCCCCCCTTCCCAGCAAGGACGATTATTTAAATCAATACAATTCGGAGCAAGCACGACCTCCGAAAGACTTTCCTCAGGATCTTTGGTACCGGGATGCCAATCAAGCTTTTAAATCGCCGGAGTTTACCGCGGAAGCCGGTTGCGTTGCCTGCCACAATGCGCACGGCTTTAAATACAGTCCGTACATTAATTCGAAACACGGCCTACCGGATATTTACACGATGGCACCTCTACCCTTTTTAGCGGTTGGCAAGCCTTTTCAAAACTTCTTCAATAAACATCATATTCTCCAGATTACAACCGACCCTATCGATGGCGAGCAGCAACTCTGTACTCAGTGCCATAAAATGACGACCTCTGGAACTTGCGGTTATAGTTTTGAATTTGCCACGGGACATCCGGACAAAACGCTGAGCACCTGGCTAACTTCGGGTCCGAACGAAAGAAACTGGATGCCGCCTATTGCCGCGGCCCCGGCTCTGATAAAAAAACATGTCGCCGCAATGAAATGCTGTTGCGACAACCCTCAGTCTCAAGGATGCAAAAGCCGCAAATTCGGCCCGACTCTTGCCGACCTTCCTAAAGGTTTCCATGAAGGCAAAGGTTGGGTTAGCGGCCAAGAGCCTGGCCTTTGTAAAGACATTATGGAGTCCTATCAATGGAATGCCAATAAATTTTGACTCCTTTCCAAGATATTGTTATTGCATCGATTTTTAGAGGAAATTAGATGGATTGTTGCTCTTCGTCTAATGCCGTTTTGACGACCCGCGGATGGGAATCAACTTAAGGAAATAACGCGTCATTCCACTAGGATCAGGAAGCCGGAGCTTCCGGTTCCGGGGTGTCTTTCCCAAGCTGGAGTTAGGGAAAGAGCGTGATGCGGATTGGCCGTTTTTAGCTTGATCCGTATGAGTGGAAATCCCAAAAATAAAAAAACCCGCTCGAAAGCGGGTTTTTTATATTCAAAACCGATGAAATTATTACTTAACCCAGCCCTAACATTTGGTGAGCATAAGTAATTGAAAGTTAATAATCATATTCAATATCATAATCCATCGTCACTTCAAATTGTAAAGGCTGGATTAATTTTCCATCCAGATCAATTCTACACGGCGATTTTGAACTCGACCTGCCTCGGTTCTATTATCGGCAATGGGACGATTGGGGCCGTAACCTTTAGCGTGCATACTGTCGGTTACCCCTTTAGCTTTCAGGTAATCAACAACCGATTGCGACCGGCGCTCAGACAATCTCATGTTGTAGTTGTAGCCACCTTCACTACTGGCATGACCTTGAACTTCGATTTCTTTTTCTTGCGGATAGGCAATCAACTTTTCAGCGACTCCATCTAAAATTATCTTTGCTTGTTCAGTCAGCTCGGCAGAATCGAACCTAAAGTTAACCCCTTTGAGCTCGATACTAATAGGGCAGCCTTGCGCATCAACCTTACTACCGGGAATAGTACCCGGGCATTTATCCAAACAATCGTTAACGCCGTCACCATCCGAATCTAGGGTCGAACAATCCGGAGCAGCCGGCTCAGGCTCGAATTTCACAGGTGTAAAAGCCGCTTTCGGTTTTTCTCCGAACGGAATCACAAAGCCGACATTGACGGTCATGTCATGATATTCCTCGGTACCGGGACGCAGATTGGCGTTGAGGTTATTGTTGTAACGATAACGCACATCACTCCGCAATAGGAAGTTATCATGCAATTCGTAAGTAAAACCGACACCGCCTTCGCCGGTAATAGAAGCTGCGCTATCACCTGGCACGCTGGTATTCATGCCGCCGATGCCGGCAACGATATATGGCGAAAAGGTATCGCGAAAAAAGTAATATTGCAGATCCGCTGAACCGCCGGTTAAATCCCAACGCCCATTGGTTTGACCTGTTTCGCCATTATTGTAGCCACTGAAACCTTGGTAAAAACCTCTCAACTCGACGTTGAAATGGTCGTTGAGCATTTTCCCAAAACCCATACCGCCGCCCCAACCGTCTTTAGCGCCCCGGTCGCCGCCTGATTTAATGAAGGTGCCGAATGGCGCAACATACCAACGATCATCTTGCGGCTCCTCGGCCCAGGCCGAAGGAATGGCGGCAAATCCTGCCAATAAAGCACTAGCCATTATTTTTTTTAAACACATAACAACCTCTAAATTGAATAAAAACCTTCAACAAACCGGGGGTCTTGATAGGAATGACCGATATGAAAAATGGTTACTTTTTAAGAAAAACTCAAGTTGCATGCAATTTTAACTAAGTCCGTTGTATTTTTACAACAAATACCTGTCGTATTTATACAACTTCAAGTCGCGTATAGTTTACATTATTATTTTGCTATCAACGCATTTTTTATTTAATAAACATTATTTATCAATAGCAATAGACTCTAAATTTAATATTTTGTTTAGCTAATTAAATGTTTTGTTATCGCCACGCCAAGATTGTATTTTTTTCGCAACAACAAACAAAATAACAGGCTTTATATATGCCGTGAAGTAATTATTCACACCCCTATCATTCCCACGCTCCGGCGTGGGAATGAAGACCGAGACGCTCTAGCGTCTCGTACCGC
>NZ_JBNGHF010000105.1:0-4051 GCF_050611805.1 Methylotuvimicrobium sp. | reverse complement strand
ACATTAGCGTTCATTAATTTTCAACTCATGCGACAACTACGTTGACATTTACCGCGACTGGGAAACAGCAACACCGGATTGCGGTGCACTTGCCAAAAGCGGCGCAGTAAAATTAATGTCGTTTCCGGCAGCGGTACCAAACGGTCCTTGTTGCCTTTGGCATCCCGAATATGGACACGCTGTCGCTCAGCATCGAAGCTTCCGCTCCTGCTCACGCCCCTTACCTACATCCATGTAGGTAATATCGCCTACCTGAAGCCGCAAGCCTTCACCGAGCCGCAAGCCCAGACTATAGAGCGTGAAAAAGAACACCCGGTAACATACCGAACGGGTTACCATAAACAAACGCTGCGCCTCGGCAACCGTGACGATATCCGGCAAGCGCTGACCCTTCGGCGGCTTGATCAAATCCAAATGCGCCCAAGGCTTGCGCAGCACATGTTGATAATAGAACTTGAGCCCGTAGAGATCCAGCTTCACGGAACTCCAAGAATGGGATGCCAGCAAATCGGAGAAATACTTGAGCAATTGCGCTTCGGATAAATCATGGATTTGTCCATCGAAATACGCGCCGATGCGCCGAATGGCCCGGGAATAGGCCTCGACCGTCTTCGGCTGAAGCCCTTTGAGTTTCAGGTGTTTGAAATGAGTTTGATAGTTTTGCTTGAAATCGAACGCGGATGATGCTGTCATAGCTGTGTAACCTCATGATTCGTCGTGGAATTTTCCCTCTTATGAGGGCGTGAGGTTACATTTTATCGTCAATCAAGCCACGGTTCTTTTAACCGCGTTAGCGGCTTCGTCCAACACGTCGCTCAAAGGGACGCTCCGCTTCGCTGCGCGCCCCTAAGCTTGGCGTTATGCATACGGCAAAATTATATGACATCGCAGAAACCATCAAAAATTGCTATAGATCACGATGACTATCATGCTAAACATATTGGTCGTACAAAATCGGGCGATCAATTTTTTTTACGACCCCCTTCGAACCTGCTATCTCGGGCAAGGAAGGATGGAATATGTAGCGCTGTTTATATTTGATGAAGATGGAAATCTCAAGGAATCAAAAGTTGATAGCTTTGGCCCAAGAGATAGCCTAAATGTTGAAGCATGTAAAAAGTTTTATTTGTCTCGGCTGGAGGAGTTAGGGGACGTCAAATTCTGCCGCATTGAGGTTAAACCATTCTCCGTAAATAAGTTCGGCGTAGATTTCGGGCTCATTCCTAGAGAGCCAGAGGACGAGGAGGATGAATGGGCAGTTGAGTTGCTCCCCGGCAACTACATGGCTTTCTTTGAGCCATGGGATAGCGGCGAGTATGACACGTAATACAAGCAACCCAGCTCGCATTAACCGCAAAAAACGCGCTTAATGCTGGACTCGCTACACGCTGTTTCGCTCGCCGCTGGTTGCGGCGTTAGCGTGGCAACAAAGTGGACAAACTCTTAGCCGCATTTGTGCTCTTCTTGATCCCGGTAATGGCCTGTGGGAGCGGAACCGACAACATGACAGAACTCGATGCAGCCTTTGAGGCAGCAACAAAGAATCCAGAGAAGCAATCGGCATACTACGATCTATTTCTGAACTCCGAGATATACATACCGACACATGACGTTCCATCGCAAGATCGTCGTAGACGTGCCGTCGAAAATGAAACGATTTCACCCGTCATTGTGGCGTCCGAAGGTAAGTCTTATCTGATGCTGTTCGATAACAGGGAGCGCTTAGTCGCTTGGGCAAAACGTGAAATCGGATTCACTGCGATACTGGGACACGTCATCGTCGAAATGATGAATCCAGATATCCATTGGGCCCTTAATGTGGGAACAGATCATGTAAAGGTATTTGTTCCAGAAGAAATCAGATGGTTGAAAGAATCGGTTTTTAGGTCGAAACAAGCATCACTTTCCAAAGGCACAACGGTACTGGTCGGTGCCCCGCCGAAAATTCCAGCCGGATTGATCGAAGCCATGACCCGTAATCTTGAACGAAACTCAGAAGTAGCCGAGGCTTACCTAGGACAAGTTCACTATGTGAAAGAAGGCGAGGTACCGCATCTTGCGTTAGTCCTTCGAACCAGCGCATCGCCTCCCTCCGTGATTGACGCAATTCGTAAAGACCTGGCAACGGCAAGCCGAGGCTACTTGGTCAAAGATCAATATATCGATATTTTCGTTGATGATGGGAAGGGTGTGGGGGCCGAAGTCACGAAATCAGTTAAGCCGTTCTATGTGCGGAAAACCGGACGCTAACAACCGCTTCCACGGGCGGCGGCGCTATCGCGCCTCCTCGGCTGAACTAGGCGTTCGGCAAAGAAAACAATCAACATCAACCCATAACCAAAGGAAACACCATGAAGACTGAATTCCAATATAACCGCCTGAACAAGGAAGATGCGGCTGTTTTGCTCGTCGATCACCAATCCGGCCTAACAAATCTCGTTCAAGATTTCTCACCGGACGATTTCAAGAACAACGTCCTTGCGCTGGCGGACGCTGCCAAGTATTTCGACCTCCCTACAATCTTGACGACCAGTTTCGAGGACGGTCCGAACGGCCCCTTGGTTCCGGAGCTAAAAGAACTGTTCCCCGACGCCCCATACATCGCACGCCCCGGCCAAATTAATGCTTGGGACAACGATGACTTCGTAAAGGCGATCAAGGACACAGGGAAGAAGCAGTTGATCATTGCAGGAATTGTGACTGAGGTCTGTGTGGCATTTCCAGCGTTGTCTGCTCGCGAGGAAGGTTTTGAGGTTTTCATTGTCACCGATGCGTCAGGAACATTCAACAAGACCACGCGGGACGCCGCATGGGCGCGAATGGAAGCGGCTGGATGCCAGCTTATGACTTGGTTCGGGGCGGCTTGCGAACTACACCGCGACTGGCGAAACGACGTCGAGGGGCTTGGTGCTCTGTTTTCGAATCACTTGCCATCGTATCGCTGCCTCATCACCAGTTACATGGCTGGGCAGAACGCATCGAAACGATAAGCCGTATAAGGCGCTGGAGGCAATGGGCTACGCCCGTGCCTCAGTATTGACGTTAGATTTAAAATGAGCATCGAGGACGCTCAAGTAATTGACATCATCAGTTCCGCTCCAGACGGCAATTCGGTTACTTTGACCGTAACGGACCATCTTGAATGGGGGAACAGTGAGCACTTGATCAAGATTCAGGATAAATTGAATACTTATCTTTCATTTATGGAAAGCGGTGAGATTTACAATTCATATCCCAAAGCAAAAGGAAAAGAACTAAAACTTGAAGTGGTATGTAAATACGAACCAGACGAGGAAGGAAAGAAGTTATTAGCTTTGTGCGAAGAGGTAATATCAAATGCAGGTTTTTCATTCGAGTATCGAGTCCACGAAATCTAACACGTCGCTCAAAGGGACGCTCCGCTTCGCTACGCGCCCCTTTGCTCTGCGTTAGACATCCGAACATGGTCCTCTCCAGATCGAGACGTCTCCTGATTGTGGCTATGACGGTCGAGCTGCTGTGGTTACTTTCCACCCGTTTTGATCCATTTACCGAGGTGGCAAGCTTGAGCGCTCCCAACGGAGTGATGTGGGCTCGAGCTTTTTACGCGGCAATGTTGCTAATTCAGGTAAGCGCCGCGGGCTGCTATTTCCGGCGGGCAGCCGGACCTACGCGCTTCTGAGCGAGTTTTTGCCTGTGTCATTCTTGCTTGGGCCAGCGCGGCGTCACTTGCTTGCGCGCTTTATGTCTTGGCGCCAATTCTGAGGTACCAATAACGGATGTCTAACACGGCGCTCAACAAGGGACGCTTGAAGCGAAGCTGCTCGCCTTGCCATGCTGGCGAAGCAATATCCAGAGATTGTAAAAGTTACAGGCAAGGTGGTTTTTTCTGCTGAAGATGATGAAGACCGTCTGAGCGGTACATCTTGGACGCTGGAAGAAGAAATATTCGATCAAATCAGTGAATCTGGTTTTAAGACTCATTTGATTGAGTTGCTTGATATTTTCATTCAGCACCGGTAAATGTCAACGTAGTTGTCGCATGAGTTGAAAATTAATGAACGCTAATGTC
>NZ_JBNGHF010000104.1:0-4128 GCF_050611805.1 Methylotuvimicrobium sp. | reverse complement strand
CACCAGAGAACTTTCATTTGCCGGGGCGATGGCCAGGCCTTCATGAACGTTAGGATAAAACTGTACCTGAGACCCGATCAAGGCGAGGCGCATTACGAATTACTCTTGAACCAATATCCAGGGCTTGACGACGACGGCCCATACTTCAGTGTTTGCTTGGTACCACGTTAAGGCTTGTTGATCGGAGACCTGTTCGACTTGTCGTGAATTTAACCACTGCTCGACCTGGTCTTTATTGTCTGAGGCTATTTGATAGGCCGCCTCGACCAAGTCCAAACCTTCTGAGACGTGAATCGCCAAGCCCGATGCGAAAAAACGCTGCAACTCCCTCCAGGGGATTTGCGAGGTCTCGAGATTAAGTTTAGCTTTGGCAAGTTCGTGATCGGCAGTTGTTAGCGTAGCTGTCATAAGATCGAATATTCAAGATAGAATTGAATTAATCGCAATCGCGGTAACTATTCAGCGCATGCGGTAGGTTGGTGTCAGGCACCTTCTCATACATGACTTATGCTGAATAATTACCAATCGCGATAAATTAATGATGTAGTCGAAAAATCAAGCTGTTATTCTATATCATTTATAACGAAGCGTCGCCCGCCTAACGGTTTTTGGGATGCGAACGCACAAACATAGCGAGGATATTTTTATGATCGGATCTTTTTTTCGTAAATCCAAATTAAAAGCGGCCATCAGTCATGTCAATAAAGCGCGGAAAAGAGAAGGCGCTGAGGCAGATCACCATTTCGACAGCGCTTATAAAGGGTTTAGCGAAGTGATCGATAAGGATCTACTGTTTACCGAAACCTTATACAACTGGGGTTTTGCACTGCTGCATCAAGCCAAAACGAAAACCGGCGACGAAGCTGTCAAACTTTACCAGGAGGCAATCGAAAAATTTTCATTTTGCCGCATGATCAATGCCGATTCATTGGGCGCGGCAATCGACGGCGGCGTCGTCTATATGGACTTGGCACGACTAAAAGGTGCAGCACCGAAAGACTCCTTGTACGACAATGCATTAGCGTTGTTTCAAGAGGCGAATCTTATACAATCGGGTTCGGCATCCTATAATCTGGCTTGTATTTATGCGCTACGCAACGACCAAGAAGCGTGCTTGAGCGCACTGGAAGATTCACGCGACCATGGCAGTTTGCCGTCGGTCGACGACATTCTCGCCGATTCCGATCTCGATAACATGAAATCACACCATTGGTTTATCGATTTTGTCGAGTCGTTGAAAGTGCAGGAGAAACCGGAACCAACTCCCGAGGAAAAAACAGCCGAACCGGAAGTCGAAGCATCTTCGCAGCAGCCCGCAGCCGAAACAAAAGAACCGATCGCCGAGCCGGAAAAAGCGGCCCCAGTCCAAGAAAAGCCGACTACCGTCGAAACACCGACTGAGGAAGAATACAAAAAATAATCTCTATCAACACATCCTGTGAACGGTTCGGGGCAACAAGCACGAATCGCCCGGAATCGTTCACACCTAAGCGTGAATAGGCCCCTAAATGCCGCATGAAGATACGTTCTCACCCTACAAGGTATACGACCGTTCAGCGCGCTTCCTGTTGTAACCGTGAGAATAATGCCGGTCCTGACATCGGCTTCCCCATTAAATAACCTTGCGCTTCATTGCAGCCGTGCATCTTTAAAAAACTCAATTGACCTTTAGTTTCCACCCCTTCGGCGATAACCTCCAACCCCATGCTATGTGCCATCGCGATAATCGCGACTACAATCGCTGCCTCGTTTGGATTATGGGCAATATTGGCGACGAAAGTACGATCGATTTTTAGGCGATCGATCGGAAATTGCCGTAAATACAATAGTGACGAGTAACCGGTTCCGAAGTCGTCGATCGACAATTGCACACCGAATTTTTTTAACTCATTCAAAATATTTAAGGTTTTACCGACATCCTGCATCGCAACGGTTTCGGTCAATTCCAACTCCAAAATAGCAGGGTCGATATCGGATCGGCACAAAACGTCGGCAATCGTTTTAACGAGACTAGTTCGGTTGAATTGATGGGCCGATAAATTGACCGCGATTCTAAAATCTTCCCAACCGGACCTGTGCCAGCCTTGACGCTGACTCCACGCTTCTCGCAATACCCATTCGCCGATCGGCTCTATCAACCCGGTGTCTTCGGCGATAGCAATAAACTGACTAGGCGGCAATAGGCCTTTTTCGGGATGCTGCCAGCGGATCAAGGCTTCGGCACCGATAATGCGACCGCTCTCAAGATTGATTTGCGGTTGATAATATAATTTAAATTCGTTTCGCTCCAAACCCTGGCGAAGCTGCTGCTCCATTTCGATACGTTTCAGCGAATAACCTTCCATGCTGGACCGGAAAAAATGCAGGCACTTCCTACCGCTGTTTTTCGCGCTATACATCGCGGTATCCGCGTGCTTCATCAATAAGGCAGGATTGCCGCCGTCTTCGGGAAAAAAACTAATACCGATACTCGCTGAAATATACAGTTCCTGATTTTCCAAGATTAACGGTGCGCTTAACGACTTAAGAATTCGTTGCGCGGTCGTTTCTACATCGCCGCGATTGTCGAAATCTTGTAATACGACTGTGAATTCATCGCCTCCCATGCGTGCCAATGTATCCGTTTCGCGCAAACACATTGTTAATCGCGCCGCCACTTGTTGCAGCACGATATCGCCCGAGGTATGACCGAATGTGTCGTTGATGTACTTGAAATGATCGAGATCGATAAACAAGACCGCAATTTCGACTTGATGGCGTTTTGCCTGCAGAATCGCGGTATTTAATCGATCGTAGAACAGATCGCGGTTCGGCAGGCCGGTGAGCTTGTCGTGATAGGCCAAATATGCCAGGCGGTTTTCCGCTTCTTTTTGCTTGGAAATGTCGATAAAAATGCCGATGTAATTTTGCACTTGTCCGTACTCGTTTTTAATGGCAGAAATGCTCAGCCACTCCGGATAAATTTCGCCGTTTTTCCTTTTATTCCAAATTTCGCCTTCCTATTGGTTATGCGAGTAAACTGCCGCCCACAACGCCATGTAAAAGTCTTTACCGTGCCGTTCGGACTTTAACAAACGAGGATTTTGACCGATCAATTCGGAGGGAGCATAACCGGTAATACGCGTTACCGCATCGTTGGCGGCTAGTATTGTGCCGTTAGTATCGGTAATGAATATGCCTTCCAACGAGCTATCGAATACGGCAGCGGCAAGTTTTAAATTGTTTTGGGCCTTATCCTTGGCGACGAAAGTCTTTAACATACCCAAAGCGAATCCGGCGTGCTGAGCGGTCAGTTGAAACAGCGTATTCGGATATTGCTTCCGGTTCTTATAGCTTTTCGCACTTATGCCAAGCAAGCCGACGCACTGCGATTCCGACGTTAACGGATACAAATCGAAGCGTGCCGTGCGAATATCCGGCGGTAATGTTTCGAATACTTGACTATGGAATTCGATTAACCCGTTTTGCACGGTAATCGGCAAAAGCGTCTCGATGCATTCCCTGATCGGCCGATAATCGGATAACTTGACATCGTTAAGAATGGCGCCTCTAATCCGCTCCGAACCTTCGCCGGCCGCGCCTTTGATAATCAATTGCGCATCTTCGTCGATCGATCCGCCCCAGATCAGGCATGAGTTAAAAGCCGACTGCAGTTTTTCGCAAAGCTTTTGCAATACCAAGGACTCATCGGTATTCCAGGTCATCAAGTCTTCATGGATGTCCAACAAAACAGCCATGTCATCGTAATTTAGCTTCGTAGGATAGTGCATAGTGCCTCGCGAACGGAAAACCGCGCCTAATATACGGTTTTATACCCATTGATATAATCGGAGACTTTCTTTAAAAAAAGCAAGATAAACGAAGTAGTTTGTAGGATTTTTCTTATAGGCTGCTTTCATTAAGTTACTTGATTAGCAAGATGCTTCAGCTTGCCGAAGCCAAGTGTCCGAGCAGGGGCCAGTCGTAGTCGCAAAAACTAAAATATGCTGTTACCCAAGCTCCAGCTTGGGTAACCTGTTCAGGAAGCTCTAGCTTCCCGACAATCAAGAAAGATTGAACGAGCGAGTCGGGGTTGATTGAGAATGTGCGGAGCTTGTGTCGGTCTCAGGAAGCTCTTGCCCTGAGCAT
>NZ_JBNGHF010000103.1:0-4164 GCF_050611805.1 Methylotuvimicrobium sp. | reverse complement strand
GCTTGACGGCGGCTTTCCCTGCCGCCGACACCTGTCAATCGAGCCACCGAACCCCTTTCAGCATTTGTCGAAGTTATTTCATGCTCGTTCCTTAGCAACTGGACGGCCATCACGATTTCACTCTCTTGCCCTTGCTCAATGGCCTCTACTAAGCGGGACAGAGAGGACTTGGCTTGTAACATGTTTACATGTTTGCATTACATTCTCATTAAAACAACTAGCCTGACACAGGGGGCTAATCACGCAAATCAATCAAGACATTAGGCTCAAACTCTGATGTCTCCTAATTTGTTTTATCTCGGCGCGGATTATCTATACCGATGGGAACATTGATGGAGCGCTACGCATTGCCATCATCGGCACTGGATTTCGCCAGTCCCTGGCGGAATGACGCGTTTTTCCTTAAGTTGGCGCCTATGAATATTGAGCTCATGTTTTTAAAACCCGTTGATATCCTGACATCTCTTTTTAACATAGGGAGATTTTTTTTAGCTAATCTAACCAACCCCGAGCTAAAAATATTCGTTGCCCATACCTGACGGATTTATCAGCATCCGCCAAAAAACTATAACGGTTTCGCTGCTTACCTCAGTGTAAAAATTCCTGACAGCGGTATAAAAAAACCATATTATCAAGTAAGCGATACGAATGAGCTCCCTCCTCGAACAACAAGGCAACCAGTCCGACCGGCTAAAGATGGCATTATCCAACAACTAAATTCCATCGGTTATGGACTATGATTAATAATCTTCGGTAATTTAGATACCGGATCTTTGACGAGTACCCCGACGCAGATTCGACGAGCAAAGGGGATTTATTCAAACACTCACTCACTTGGCTTTAAAAATGAAAAACATACTTTTACTACTTGGTCTTTTCTTCATTACATCGCCGTGCTTAGCGCAAAGCGATCAAGAAAAAGGCTTGCAAATCATCGAAGAAATGGTCAAACGCGATAAAGGCTGGCAAGACAGCCAAGCCGAAATGAAAATGATCCTAAGAACCCGAAGCGGAAGCGAAGCCGTCCGCTTACTCAGAATCAACACGTTAGAAGTCTCCGGCGACGGAGACAAAAGCCTGACTATTTTCGATAGTCCGGGCGATGTGCGAGGAACGGCTTTTTTAAGTTATACCCATGCACTCGAACCGGATGACCAATGGCTTTATTTACCGGCATTGAGAAGAGTTAGACGTATTTCGTCGAACAACAAATCGGGCCCCTTTCTCGGCAGTGAATTTGCATTCGAGGATTTAACTTCATTTGAAATTCCAAAATATAAGTACCGCTACCTTCGTGACGAAGCAGTAGATGGCATTGATTGCTTCGTTGTCGAGCTTGACCCTCAATATGAACATTCCGGATATACCCGGCAGATATCGTGGATAGACAAGGAGCGTTATATTCCAATAAAAGTTGAATATTACGACAGAAGAAATGCCCTATTGAAGACGCTAGCAAACAAAGATTATCGTCAACACCTCGACCAATACTGGCGAGCGCACGATATGTTGATGACCAATCATCAAAATGGCAAAAGCACTAGCTTATTGATCGAGAGCATCAAATTTCGCACGGGACTCACCGAGCGCGATTTCGATCAAAATACTTTAAAGCGCGCGCGCTAGTTTTCAATTATACTTTGTCGGATCTGCTTGGAAATTGTATAAGATTAGCGAATTAGCGCCATTATTTAAATTATTGTCGTAATTCCCATCGCTCCCAAGCTCTGCGTCACTACCATTAAGTTATACCTTTCGCACTTCAAATTTCGGCAGTGCCGGAGGAGGCCTCGGGGTGCTCGGCCCCTCACCTAGCGCTCACTGCCATTAAGTTAAGCCTTCTTCCCCTTTGAAAAAGGGGGATTGAGGGGGATTTATTAGAAAAATCTCCCCCAGCCCCTCTTTTTCAAAGAGGGGAGTAAAACTCCAGGATCTTAACTTAATGGCAGTGTCATCTAGCGCTAGGTGAGGGGCAGCATGGAGCTGGCATAGAGCCTACATGGACGTATTTACGGCGTCCTTTAACGGGCACCCCGAGGCCGAATTGTCATGTACGATGAGTATAACGTAAACCGTTACTGACCTCGTGCCCACCGCTCCAGAGAGGGAATGCATACTGATTTTGTTTCGGTAGCCACGGTATGGGTTCCCACGGAGGATCGTGGGAACCAGAAACAATAAAGGGTGGGCTAAACAATTACGATACAAGCAAACGCAAAAAGCATATTAGGCAACAACACTTAAAATCTTATGCGCAACACCCGACTTAAATATATTAGCTTGGCAACTTGCTTGGCATTTTCGGAAGCTGATGCACAACAAGTAGTGTTGGATTCGATCGCCTACCAATCAACGCCCCGTCAAGCCGTGATAGATCTTAGCATCGTTCCCACGGAGACCCCTGAAAATCGGAAAACGCCCGAATTCAAGGCATTCCTAATCGACAACCCGCCTCGTCTCGTACTCGATGTAAAAAACCTGAAACCTTCGGCACCGCTTAGCCAGCCATCTACCGATCATCCGTATTTTCAACGTTTACGCAGCTCGCCTCGAAATAAAAACGATCTCCGGCTTGTCTTCGACTTAAAAAATCAAACCGACATACACGGATACACAATCGATATTGAATCAACCTCTCACGGCTCGAGTCTGATTACCCTAACAGACGAATCGACTTTAACCAGAGAACAAAACCCGAATACCTTCGAGCCATCGAATTATGCGCACTCAAACAGCGAACTCCACAAATACGATTTAACCGCCCCCCAACAATCGACAAACGACTTGTATCCTGGGAATTTCAAAGAAAACCGCATCGGCGCATCGGGCGACGAATCGTTTTTTAACGACTTGATATCCGATTGGGAAATTTCCGGCTATGCCGAAGTGGAAAGCCTGGGATTTTTTCAAACCCCGCAAGACAATCAACAACATAGCCACTATATTTCCGGCGCGATAAACCCAGAAATCTATCGCAGCTGGGATAATGGATCGCAAAGCTTTGCTTTCTCGCCTTTTTATCGTTACTCGCAACACGACAGCCGCCGCACCCATTTCGACATCCGCGAATTAACGTGGCTAAAAGCCGCCTACGACTGGGAGCTGCGGGTTGGCTTCCGGCAAGTATTTTGGGGCGTCACCGAAGGCTTTCATTTAATCGACATCATCAATCAAGCTGATTTTGTCGAAAACATCGACGGCGAACAAAAACTCGGCCAGCCGATGATTAACTTAGCCTTGATACAAGATTGGGGCACCATCGATTTGTTTTTACTGACCGGTTTTCGCGAAAGAACCTTTGCCGGACACGAAGGCCGCTTAAGAACGCATCCGGTAACCTCAGTCGGAGACGCCCAATTTGAAAGAGAAGGCGTCGAGAAACACTTGGCTTACGCCGGGAGATATTCTCATTCCTTCGGCGATTGGGATGTCGGACTCGCTCATTTTTACGGCACCGCCCGCCAACCGACGATGCTCCCTCGCTTTAATCAGTTAGGCGAAATTGAACGAATCATCCCGCTTTATGAAAACATCAATCAAACCAGCATCGATGTTCAAACGATCAAAGGCAGCTGGCTATGGAAGCTCGAAGCATTAATGCGCTCGGGTCAGGGCGACCGATTCTACGCGGCGACCGGAGGGGTCGAATATACATTCTTCGACCTCTTCGAATCGGGCGTCGACCTAGGGCTGATAACCGAATACATGTACGACAGCCGAGGTTACAATAACTTTCAGGCATTGACCCAACAAGCCCTATTTCAAGACGACTTCTTAGCCGCAGTCCGCCTGGGCTTTAACGATATTCAAAACACCCAGCTGCTTGCCGGCGTCATATTCGACCGCACTCAAAACTCCAAAATATACAACATCGAAGCCAGTCGGCGCATCGGCAACGACTGGACTGCGGACCTTCAAGTCCGATTATTCCGAGGAATCCCGGTCACCGACCCGTTAATCATGTTCAGCGCCGACGACCACGTACGCTTTCAGCTTAAATATCATTTTTAGAAGAAAAGGGTGCGCAGTGCGCATTCTACGATCGAAGAACACTCCGCAGCACCCCATCCTAGATGCCCCTGCGTCACGGCGCTTGCCCATGTTACTTTCCCCCTGTGTCAGGCTAGTTGTCGCCTCTAAAATTTTATAGAGGTAAAAAATGCA
>NZ_JBNGHF010000102.1:0-4302 GCF_050611805.1 Methylotuvimicrobium sp. | reverse complement strand
TCAGGAAGCTGGAGCTTCCGGTGTGTCTTTCCCAAGCTGGAGCTTGGGAAAGAGCATGAAGTTCGTAGATTTGGACTTTTTATCTGATTTTTCGATATGAAAAGCAATGCCGGTTCCGAGGAGGGTGCGATTACTCGACTGACAGGTGTCGGCGGCAGGGAAAGCCGCCGTCAAGCCTACACGGACGTATTCACGGCGTCCTGTCGGGCGAGTGGCCGCACCCTAACCATCCCTCGCACTTTCATTTGCAGGGGTGATGACGGCTTTTTCATGATCGTTAGAATGCTTGAATTTGTAAGTTTTACGACAATGAGGCGCGAGGATTGAAGGAGACTGTTTAATTACCAACAGTCGGTCCGATCGCGCTGTTATTAAAAACCTTGATATTTCGCGATTTCCAGGCTCATTCGACATATTGGCACGTTTGCTGCTCCGCCGATAGTAAAGGCAATTTGCAAGGCAGGGTAATGGGCGATTATTTCATGTTGATTTTAGGCACGGCATTGGTCAATAACGTCGTGTTGGTTAAGTTTCTGGGTTTATGCCCGTTCATGGGTGTCTCCAATAAGCTGGATACGGCGTTGGGCATGGGCTTGGCGACAACCTTCGTATTGACGTTGGCGGCTTCTGCCGGTTGGGTGTTGGAACACGGGGTATTGATACCGCTCGATATCGGCTTCATGCGTGTACTGGGTTTCATCTTGGTGATTGCGGCAGTCGTACAGTTCACCGAAATGGTCATTCATAAAACCAGCCCGGTGCTTTATCAAGTATTGGGAATATTCTTGCCCCTCATTACCACTAATTGTGCGGTGCTTGGCGTTGCGTTGCTGAATATTCAACACGATTCGAATTTCTTGCAGAGCGTCGTATTCGGTTTCGGGTCGGCATTGGGGTTTACGCTGGTGATGGTGATTTTTGCAGGCCTCAGAGAGCGTCTTTCTTTAATGACGGTACCTGCATTGTTCGACGGTACGCCCATCGCTTTCATAACCGCCGGTATTCTTTCTCTCGCATTCATGGGTTTTGCCGGACTTTAAAAGTTAGACAGGGGGCTTTATGTACGTATTATCCGCGATAGCAAGTTTGGCGACATTGGGTTTGATCCTAGGTTGGATATTAGCCGTCGCCGCGAAATACCTCAAAGTCGAAACTAACCCGATCGTTCAAGAGCTCGAAGCGCTAATGCCGGGATCGCAATGCGGCCAATGCGGTTATCCCGGTTGTAAACCGGCTGCCGAAGCGCTAGCACGGGGAGAAGCGCCGGTGACTCTGTGTCCTCCCGGGGGCAGCGCATTGGCTGAACAGTTTGCGGCATTGCTCGGCGTTACTGTCGATTTAAGCGGTTTCGAAGAGCCTGAAATGCTTATCGCCAAGGTCAGCGAAGCAACCTGTACCGGTTGCACGCGTTGTTTCAAAGTGTGTCCGACCGATGCGATCGTCGGCGCGCCTAAGCAAATCCATACCGTAGTCGCAGATGCCTGTACCGGATGCCGAAAATGCGTCGATGTGTGTCCGACGGAATGCTTGCAAATGCACCGTCCCGAAGTGACATTGCGTAATTGGCGTTGGCATAAGCCTTCCGGTCAACCGACGGGAGCTACGGCATGATAACTTTGTTACAGAGTTTGCGTATCCGGGGCGGTATTCACGTCAATGAGCATAAGCACGCTACTGCCGAACAGGTTATCGACGATTCTTTTCCTTTGCCCAAACGTTTGTATATCCCGCTGCAGCAACACGTCGGCAAACCGGCCGAACCGGTTGTCAGGGTCGGCGATATGGTTTTAAAAGGACAATTGCTTGCACACAGTCAAGGGCTGATATCGGCTCCTGTGCATGCACCGAGTTCGGGTAAGGTCGCCGATATCACCGAATATCCCGCCCCGCATCCGTCCGCTTTGCCTATTCGCACGGTTTTCTTGGATACCGACGGTAAAGAGGCATGGCATTCCGGCGAATCGATGATTGATCCTTTTACGCTCGATCCGGAAGAAATCAGTCTTCGGGTTGCTTCGGCCGGCGTGGTCGGAATGGGCGGGGCGACCTTTCCGTCGGCGGTCAAATTGAACTTGGGGCGGCAAAATAAAATTCATACGTTATTGATTAACGGCGGAGAATGCGAACCTTATTTGACCTGCGACGACAGGTTGATGCAAGAGAACGCCGCTGAAATCGTCGACGGCATTCGCATAATGTTGCACGGTATGGAAGCCGGACGGGCTATGGTCGGTATCGAAGACAATAAACCGGCTGCGTTGAAAGCGATGCGTACTGCTGCGATGTTCCATCCGAATATCGAAATTTGCAAAATTCCGACGCGTTATCCGATGGGCTGGGACAGGCAATTGATACGCTATTTGACCGGTAATGAAGTTCCCGCCGGGGGACGTGCAACCGATGTCGGCGTGTTGATGCACAATGTCGCGACAGCCTATGCGATCCATCAAGCGATCCGTTATGGCCGGCCTTTGATCGACCGTGTCGTTACGGTAGCGGGCGGAGCCGTAGCGAATCCGAAGAATGTCAGAGTACCGATCGGTAGTTTGATCTCAGAAGTTTTGGCGTTTTGCGGCGCCGATGAAACGCGAACCCGGCGTTGGGTTATGGGCGGCCCGATGATGGGCGAAGCGCTGCCGATCGCCGATGTGCCGGTCGTCAAAGCGACCAGCGGCGTTTTGGCGTTGACCGGGGTTGAAATCAAACAAGGCGAGGAGCAGCCTTGCATTCGATGCGCGCGATGTATTTCGGTTTGTCCGGCCGGGTTATTACCGGTCGATATGGCCAACCGGATTCGTAACAATCGCTTGGAAGCCGCCGTCGACATCGGTTTGAAAGATTGCATCAGTTGCGGTTCGTGCTCTTATGTCTGTCCTTCCAATATTCCGTTGGTGCATTATTTCAAATACGCAGCCGGAGAATTGGCGGCTAGACAACAAGCCCAACATAAATCTGAACAAACCAAAAAATTGATCGAAGAACGAACTAAACGCATGGAACGAATCGAAAGGCAAAAAGCCGAGGAATTAGCCAAGGCCAGAGCGGCGAAAGAGCAGTCCGTGAAAGCGGCGGATGCCGCCGTTTGAATTCGATCTGTACAAATACGCAGGTATTGCTGCGAATGAAGCCGTTTACAGGCAATTTGATTCATCAACCGGAGAAGCGTTATGTTGACCATTAAACCGTCCAGCGGTCCGCATACCGGATCGGCAATCGGCGTCGGTAGTATCATGAGACAGGTAATATATGCATTGTTGCCTGCAACGGCATTCGGCCTTTACTTGTTCGGTTGGCCGGCCGTCAATTTGTTATTGGTCACATTGTTTGCGTCGCTGGTATTTGAGGCTTTGTGCCTGAAGCTGGCCGGCAGACCGGTAATATCGGCGCTGAAAGACGGTTCCGCACTGTTGACGGGGTGGTTGCTGACGATGACTTTGCCGCCATGGGCGCCGTGGTGGATCGGGGTGCTCGGCGCCGGCATCGCGATCGTTTTGGGCAAACAAGTTTACGGCGGATTGGGACAAAATTTATTCAATCCAGCGATGCTAGCGCGTGTCGTTCTGCTGATTTCATTTCCATTGGAAATGACGACCTGGGCCGATGTTACTCCTTGGCTAACGGAATCGGCACCCGGTTTTTATGAAGGTCTGACGATTACATTTACCGGATTGAGCAATCCTGACGCAGTGACCGGGGCGACCTTGTTGGGACATGTCAAAACCGAATGGCTGCAAAAGCACCCATTGTCCGAAAGTTTGTCCGAATACGGCGTATCGACGATTTGGTCAGGGTTGACGCGCGGCAGTCTGGGTGAAACTTCGGCATTGTTATTGTTTGCCGGGGGAATGTGGTTATTGCTAAAAAAAATCATTACCTGGACTATACCGGTTTCGATGCTTGCATCGGTTGCCGCGATTGCCGGTCTTTTTCATTTTTTGGATCCCGAGCGTTATTTGAGTCCCGTTATGCACCTTGGCTCCGGCGCATTGATGTGCGCCGCTTTTTTTATAGCGACCGATTACGTGACTTCGCCTAATACGCCACTCGGACAAATGATCTTCGGATCGCTGTGCGGTTTGTTGATTTACATGATACGGACCTGGGGCGGATACCCGGAAGGCGCCGGATTCGCGATTTTGCTGATGAATTCGCTGACGCCGTTGATCGATCACTATGTCAGGCCTCGCATACAAGGGCGGGATCGGCGGGGTAGGCCCCTTGAGGAGAAGGTGGTGATGAAAGGTGAAAGGTGAAAGAGGAAAGAGGAAAGAGGAAAGAGGAAAGAGGAAAGAGGAAAGAGGA
>NZ_JBNGHF010000101.1:0-4322 GCF_050611805.1 Methylotuvimicrobium sp. | reverse complement strand
ATTGCCAAAGACCTATGGAATTTAGGTGCTGGATTTAGGTGCTGGGTTCACGGCGCCCTGTCGGGCGAGTGACCGCACTCTCACCCGCCCCTCGTACTTTCATTTGCCGGGGTGATTGCCCGGCCTTCATGAGCGTTAGGAAAAACTGATAGCAACTCCCACCGATGCTTAAATTAGGGACTTCTGATAAACTCGCCCTTCTCGATAATTTCAACCAACACTACACAAAAAGCGCCCAAGCAAAAGATAACATTAAAAAAAACGACTTAATAACAGTAGGTCTGTTACAATGCCGCTAATTCCGGCGCACTTCAGTCTGCGCCGCACCTCGCGGTCACCTCCCCGGTACACTTCGATTTTCTTCACTTTATGCGAATCCCGCCTAGACTGACCCAGGGCATTCCCGGGTAGGCCATTCCAGGAGCATTTTCCAATATGTTATTTTCCGAACTCGGCCTAGCCGCCGAATTAGTCCGTGCTGTCTCAGAACAAGGCTACAGCACGCCAACACCTGTTCAACGTCAAGCGATACCCGCAATTCTCAACGGTCGTGATGTTCTGGCCGGCGCACAAACCGGTACCGGCAAAACCGCAGGTTTCACATTACCCTTGCTGCACCTGCTGCACACCCAAAAACCCAAAAGTAATCGACGTGCGGTAAGAGCACTGATCCTAACGCCTACTCGCGAACTCGCCGCTCAAGTCGCCGAAAGTGTCGATACTTACGGAAAATATTTACCGTTAAAATCGGCGGTAATCTTCGGCGGCCTCAGCATCAACCCGCAAATCGCGCAATTACGGCGTGGTGTAGATATTCTAATCGCGACGCCGGGCCGTCTGCTCGATCATATCGCACAGAAAACCGTTGACTTATCGCAACTGGAAATACTGGTACTCGACGAAGCCGACCGCATGCTCGACATGGGCTTCATTCGCGACATCCGAAAAATCCTAGCATTACTCCCGCCGAACGGTCACGACGGCCGACAAAACCTACTCTTTTCAGCAACGTTCTCCGATGAAATCCGTCAACTTGCTAACGGGTTGCTGCATAAACCCGAGCAAATCGAAGTCGCGAGGCGTAACACAACCGTCGAAACCGTAGCTCAAACGGTCCATCCGGTCGACCGCAATCGCAAACAAGAACTCTTGTCGCATTTAATCGGCAGCCAGGACTGGCGTCAGGTATTGGTCTTCACGCGTACCAAACACGGCGCCAACAAACTCGCCGAAAAACTCGAACGCGACGGAATCGGTTCGGCCGCGATTCACGGCAATAAAAGTCAAGCCGCGCGCACAAAAGCATTAGCCGACTTCAAAAGCGGCGCGGTACGTGCCTTGGTAGCAACCGACATCGCAGCGCGCGGGTTGGATATCGATCAATTACCGCATGTCGTCAATTACGAACTCCCCAACATACCGGAAGATTATGTCCATCGTATCGGACGTACAGGTCGAGCGGGCAATGCCGGAGAAGCCATATCGCTTGTCTGTATCGACGAACATAATTTTCTGCGCGACATCGAACGATTAATCAAACGCGACATTAACAAAATCGAAATCGACGGCTTCCAACCTGACCCTACCATAAAACCCGAACCGGTCTTCAAGCAACGCCAGCAACGTTCGCCTCGCGCAGGAAATGATGCCAGAAATAACGGTCAACGCAACAACGGCAAGACGAGCGAGCGCCAAGCAGCGAAGCCTGCTCGTAGTAAACCGCGCCGCGGTAACGGAGCAAATTCCAGCTCAGGCCGCCCGCAACAAGGACGCTCAGGGCAACGACGTCTCAGTGCTTAACGCCATTCGTTAAAAAATGGGGCTACCCACTTAAGCCGGGACGGTTTGAGCCTTGTTCGCTGAGCGGAGTCGAAGCGAACAAGGCAATTGGCTTCGACTCCGCTCAGCCAGCAGTTCGATTAATCCGCTTAACGAAAAGTTAATCTGTCCCGTTTAAAATGGGAGACCAAAAATGGGAGTGCCGACTCTGACTGCGGACATGTATACTTCGCGTATCATAGAGGAGCTCCCACAATTCACCGAAAATCGGTGCTGACAATTCAGATTCCAACACTCCGTCATATTTTTGACAGGCAAACCCGATTCCGTTGAACAACAAAGTTGCAGAACATTGACGTTAACTGTTAAAAAGGACCTCAAAAGACTCTTTACTACTTAGGAGTCGCTGAAAAAACGGGCCCAAAAGGAACAAACAATGGCTGTAACAGATACTCCCGATAACGAAAAAATTCCACTCTACAAACCTAACCAACTCCCCCGCCGAAAAAAACGCTCGGCAAAAAAAGCAAAGGCGCAGCGGGTGCTCAATAAATATACCTTGATCGCAAGCGGCATCGGCTTTATTCCCGGCCCCCTAGCCGGCCAAATTGCAGTCGGCGGCTTACTAGCAAAACTAATGGACGACCTCTGCAAAATATACGGCCTGTCATTTTCCGATCATCAAATCAAAATCACCGTCACGGCGATACTTGGCGGAGCTCATTATGACTGGATTAGCCATTATCTAATCAAATACGTCAAAGGCTACACCCCCATTTCCGTATCAACCGGCTCGCTGCTGCTCCGCCCGGCCGTTTCCGGCCTGCTCGTCTATTACATCGGCAAGCTCTTTCTGCTGCATCTGGAATCCGGCGCATGGGTTAGAGTCAAGGAAAAAGGTTTCAATCCATAAACCTAAAAAGAGCAGTTGGCATGTGTTGTAGACCGTTCGCGCTGAGCCAAGTCGAAGCATGAAGGGTCTACAACACTTTCACCGGCGTGGTGAAGCCTCAAACTACCTCTCCTTAGCAGGACGGGATTTGCAGTCTTGCCCTGAAAGTTTAGGCGATGTTACGCGCTACTCTCAAACATCCGGTTCGAGTTAAATAACCCGCCCCACACCTCTGGCCTATTCAATCTTATTCCCAATCCCTTGCTTTTTTTCAAATAAGGAATTGCTAATTCCTACCGAAGAAATTTCACCGTATCGCAGCCGTTCGTTTTCCAAGTTGCGGATTTCCCTCCGAACACACTTATGATGATCGTGTTTAAATCTAACCGGTTGATGCTCATCACTCCGCTCAAAATACCTTAGGGCCTTGCCGACTTTCAACGGCTCAGGCTCGGGAATATATGCACGATCTGCAACAACACTATCCGGAAGCGCAACTGCACGGCTTCGCAATCGGCTTCGAGCGACTACTGTGGAGACAAGTAGCCGCTACGCGAATCAACAACGCTTGATTGACGGACTACAGGCTCATAATGGGTTTACACTTCGCTACTACCCATCCTACATGGCTCAACTGATTTTTTTAGGATAAAGGCTTAGTACGTAGCCCGTATGCCGCGCGGCGGAATACGGGAAGGCGCGGCGTCGAACTTCCCGGATTGCGCTACGCTAGTTAGACTCGCCGGAAGCGGTAGATAGCGATTTAGCAGTGAAGATCCTTGCTAGGGTCTCGAAATTTACCGATTTTCAAGTCAAAAAAAATGACTGTTTTATGGATTTTGAGAAAATAACTGATGCTCTATAACCTATGATCATCAACAATGTCCAAGATAGTTTGAGCGACGTAGGGTGCGCATCGCGCACCTTTCCACGGTGCCGAACAGACAAGAGCCCGACCCAGGTGCGCGATGCGCACCCTACATCTGGCTCCTAGTAGAAACTACCCGCCCAAACGCGCGGCGTGACGCTCGCGGTTTTCGCTACGAAGCTGTTCGCTCTTGCGCAACAGCACATAGAGAGCCGCGATGCCGCCGTGTTGTTTCAGTGCGGTGTGACTGGCTTGTACTTGCTCCATTTCCGGCAACCATTGCGCCAAATAGCTTTTCAATGTGGCATCGGTGTTTCGTCCGCGTCCGAAAACGAGCAATACGCTACGAATATTGCAGTCTTGACATTCGTGCACGAATTGCAGTAATTCGTCCCGGGCTTCGGAAGGCGTTTTGCGGAACAGATTCAAGGTCGCTTCCAGCGGATATTTGCCGAGTCTAAGATTTTTATAGACGCCGTCTTGTATGCCATCGCGCTTGTAGGTAATCCACGCATCGGCAGGCAGAGGCTTTCTGAGCACCAGCGACAGGGGGCCGTTGATGTCTTCTTTCGAAAATTGCGCTTGTTGCCTGCGGTATTGCTGACCGGGCGTTGCCGACTGAGCGGTTTTCACAATGGTTTTGACGGGTGCTTTCAGAGGAACCACATCGGCCATTTCCTGAAAAAAGAGATCGATTTCTTGCTCGGACATCGCAACCTCCTGAACGGTTATACTCATCGTAGATGAAAATTCGGCCTCGGGGTGCCCGTTAAAGGACGCCGT
>NZ_JBNGHF010000100.1:0-4403 GCF_050611805.1 Methylotuvimicrobium sp. | reverse complement strand
ACCGCTAACCGCTAACCGCTAACCGCTAACCGCTAACCGCTAACCGCTAACCGCTCAAAAGTTCCTCAACAAAAAAAATCAGGAGTTTTTCCTATAGGTGAAAGGGACAGCGCTCACTAAAATGGCCGCATTCAAAAAAGTGGCTTATGAGTGGTAACGCAATGTCTTTAATTTCTATAATAAAAATCGAATCTAATCAGAATACGATGGGTAGCGGGCAGAGCCAAGTAGCTCCGTTCCGTCTGAGTTTGATGATGGCTGCCGTCTTGGTTGCCGTGAATGCAAATGCTGCTAAAGTGGATGATCGTCCACCAAAATTGGAATTACCGAGCATCGAAATCATCGGACAAGCATCTCAATTGGAGCACATTCCCGGTTCCGGTTCGGTCGTCGATAAAACCGTTATCGAACGACAAGGCCCGTTATCGTCGAAGGATGCCTTACGTACCGTACCTGGCATTAATATTATCGATGAGGATGTACTGGGTAGACGTTTCAATCTCGGCATCCGTGGCTTAGACCCAAGGCGCGGCGTTCGAACGCAAGTCCTCGAAGACGGCGTGCCGATTCAATTGGCTCCCTACAGCGACCCGAGTAACCATTACATTCCATCGATGTTGCGTATCGATCGCATCGAGGTTTTAAAAGGCTCCGGGCAATTGATTTACGGGCCGCAAACGATCGGCGGTGCAATCAACTATGTTAGCCCTGCGATTCCGGAAGAGTTTAGCGGTTCGATTCGAGGCGCCGGCGGTAATAACGGTTATTACGATGCGCATGTCAATTTGGGCGGAACGATCGATAATGTCGGCTTGGCCTTAGATTATATTCGTCAAGAAGCGGACGGCAATCGTCAGGGCCAAAAACAATTGCTAGACGACTTAGCGCTCAGAAGCTTGATTAAATTCAACGACCAGCATCGCCTGTTGTTGAAAGGTACGCTGACTCATGAAGAGGCGCGCATGGGCGAGGCAGGCATGAAACGCGACGACTTTATCAACAATCCGCGCACCAACTTTTTGGTGAACGACGTATTCGAGGTCGAACGTTATTCCGGTCAGGCGCTCTATGAATTCGATGTCAGCGACGATGCGCGTTTTAGTACGAACATCTATGGACATTACATGTCGCGCGAGTCGATTAGGCAGGCTAGTGACTCAGAGAGTATGCCGAACTGTAATTTAAGTTCTGCACAACGCCGAGATTTTAGAAACGCGCCATTATGTGGTAACGAACAACGGCCTAGAAACTACGGCGTGTTCGGAATCGAACCACGCTTCGTATTTAATCATGATTTCTTTGACGTAAACAGTGAAACAGCGCTCGGTGTTCGAGGGCATTTCGAATGGGCCGAACGTAAACGCTTTGTCGGTAATGCCGGTCCGACAGATAGAACAAGAGGCTTAATCGATCTTCGAGGTCGAGACGACCGTTATCAAAACAATACGATCGATACACAAGCTTTCTCTTTCTTCGCTCAAAACAAGTTCTTTGTGGGCGACTTCACTGTTACTCCAGGGGTTCGGGTCGAGTATTTTCATATGGAAAATACCAACAATGTAGACGGACTATCTGCCAATCAGGACTTTGTTGAGGCGTTACCCGGCATCGGCGCCACTTATAACGGCTTTGACAATGTTACATTGTTCGCCGGTGTACACCGTGGATTCGCTCCGCCCCGCCCGGACGAAACGCTTGACCCGAGTACCGGTACTCTAAATCTGGTCAATCCAGAAACCAGTTTAAATTATGAAGTGGGGATTCGTACGCAGCCAACTCCAGGGATCAATGCTGAAATCACCTGGTTCAGAATCGACATTGATGATCAAATAATTCGTCTAGATTCAAACCGTAATATCAATGCCGGCGAGACTGTCCATCAAGGCTTGGAGACTGGATTTCGCTTGGACTCAGATCAACTGTTCGGAACAAAGTACAATTATTACTTAACGACATCCTACACTTATTTGGACGCCTTTTTTAATAGCGATATTCCCGATGCAGAAGGCGGGGCTATATCAAAAAATAATATATTGCCCTACGCGCCTTCGCACGTCGTTAATGCAAATATTGGTGTAGAAACTCCCTGGGGTTTGGATGTCCGTTTCGGAGTTCATAGTGTTAGTCGTCAATTTGTTGATCAAGAAAACACGCAAATTGAAGATCCTTTCGGCCAGGAAGGAACCATTCCAGGCTTTACGACCTTCAGTGCTTCAGCTAATTACAAAGCGACAAAAAATTTCGACATTTTCATGAATGCATATAACCTAAGTAACAAAAAATATATTGCCAACCGCGTTGACGGCATTCATCCGGGACAGCAATTCCAAATTATGGGAGGCGCTAGGATAAGTTTCTAATCAGCCCGGTTGTGAGCTATAGTAAAATCGTTTGCTATCTTCTTTGTGGGAGCGACGCCTTCGTCGCGATTTCGAGGTTGAGTGCATTAGGTAACAATAGATGGTATCGAGGACCGGCTGCCGACATCCTCGCCAAACTAACCCCTTACTTGACAGAGTGGAATGATTATTTGTCATCGTTTCCACGCTCTACATGGAAATGCAGTTCGAGTCACTCTACGGATCGGGGGCGCTGGAGCGTCCCCTGTCTGGGTTCCCGGAGGACCGTGGAAACCCGAAAAACCTGCCATCCATGGTAATTGGATTCCGGCAATTCCCGCCGGGATAACGCTTTCGATGTCTTTTCAACTACCATGCGAACATAGCCTAAATCTTCATGAAACTTTCCTCGTTCCCACCGCCGCTGAAAATCGTGGAAACGGAGCGTTAGCGAAGTGAAGATTTTTAGTCCCCGATAGCCGTAGCGCCGGGTGTTTTGCCGGAGTCTGCGCGACTAGCGCAGGCGGAGGCAAAATACAAGGCATCGCGACACGGCGTCAAGCCATTTGTGGGAGTGCTACGGAGCCGCATCGAGTTGACGATGATGTGGCGTAGTGGCACGGACGCAGGGCGAATCGGGGCCGCCGAAGGCAATAATCGCCAAGTCATTTTTCGCTGCTGAAATCGGACGGACCCCATTCTTGCCTCGCGGTAGCCAAGGTATGGGTTCCCACGGAGGACCGTGGGAACCAGAAATAGCAAATACTTTCATATTCTTGTACCCTTAGGCCGATGCCTCGTCCCGAACTCGAGAGGGCTTGTCGGCATCGGCAATGAGTGCACCTGTTAACTTTTCAATGAGGTCTATCATCATGAGTTATAAAAATAAAAATTTTTATTTGAGCGCCTTACTGGGCTTATTCGGCACGGTCGCTGTCGCTCAAGACAATACGGCCTTCGACGCCTGTCGCAAAGCAGTCGGCGAAGTGACGCAAGACCCGATTGTCAAAATGAAGTTGAAAAACAAAAAAGGCGTCGAGTATTACAAAATCAAAGCAAAATCGGCTGACGGCGCTAAATGGGAGTTTAAATGCGATAAAACCGGCAATATTTTCGAAAAAGAACAAGAATTGCCGAGCGCTGATCATTCGGCTTTTGCTACCTTGAAGAAAATTGATGAAGCGCAGGCTCGAAAAATAGCGCTAGATGCCTATCCGGGCACGATCAGTGAAGTGGAGTATGAAATCAATACCGACGGTTTTGCGGTCTATGAATTTGAAATAAAAATGGCGGATGGACGCGAAATGGAAGTCGAGGTCGACGCCGGAACCGGTAAAATCATCAAGGCCGAGGAAGATTGATTTTTATATACTTATCGTAGATAAAATTTCGGTCTCGGGGTGCCCGTCAAAGGACGCCGTAAACCCAGCACCTAAATTCCATAGCCTATTGGCCATGATTGATTACATAGATAATTTAGGTGCTGGGTAAATACGTCCATGTAGGCTCTATTCCAGCTCCATGCTGGCAAAGCCTTTGCTAGCGCCATGGATGGCGTGAATGTCTATTTTACAGGAGCAAAAATCGACCGAGCACCCCGAGGCCCCTCCGACACTGCCGAAATTTGAAATGCGAAAGGTATAGATAGCGCCAACGCGCTCCGGGCGGTTAATTAAAAGTAATTCGCGCAGAGGCGCGGAGAAATGATAAAAGACGACTCATGCAGCGAGGCTTTCAATCGGTGATAGCCGCTGTAAAGCGGAAACTATCAACAGCTTGTTCCTCAAACCCTATGTCCGACTTTTCAAAGAGCTCGAAAATTAGACCTGATTAGCAAGATGCTTCAGCTTACCGAAGTCAAGTGTCCGAGCAGGGGCTAGTCGTAGTCGCAAAAACTAAAATATGCTGTTACCCAAGCTCCAGCTTGGGTAACCTGTTTAGGAAGCTCTAGCTTCCCGACAATCAAGAAAAATTGAACGAGCGAGTCGGGATTGATTGAGAATGTGCGTAGGTTGTGTCGGTCACAGGAAGCTGGAGCTTCCGGGGTGTCTTTCCCAAGCTGGA
>NZ_JBNGHF010000099.1:0-4533 GCF_050611805.1 Methylotuvimicrobium sp. | reverse complement strand
TGACAGGTGTCGGCGGCAGGGAAAGCCGCCGTCAAGCCTACATGGAAGTATTCACGGCGTCCTGTCAAGCGAGTCGCCGAACCTCCACAGTGCCTAAAACTTGTAGAAGTAAATTTGTGCATATTCCTAAGCTTGTTCCGATAGATACTGCACCAATAGCCTTGAGTAACCGCTTGATGTTTAGCGGGCAGGCAGCAATAATTGATCATCAATATCGATAGAAGTTTTCATAAGCTTGCTCATAGTTGATAATCAGCATTATGCTGTTTGTCTGATATGAAGATGTAAAGAAAAAGTCATGTAAATACAGTGAAAAATAAATGGGCCTGACCTGACCCTTTTTTGAAAAAGCTTTTTGGCCGAAGCATTGCTGCGGTAGAATCATCGGACGCATCTAACCAGACAGAGGGAGATACTGCATGCATCCCGATATCCAGCAATATCAGCCCGCCATCGCCGAACTGTGCCGGCGTTACCACGTTCGTAAACTGGAGGTGTTCGGTTCTGCCGCGCGCGGTAGCGATTTCGATCCTGCCTTGAGCGATGCCGATTTTTTGGTGGAATTTGCCAGCGAAGGACAGGCGCCCTCCTTGCATACCTTTTTTGGCTTACGTCGGGAACTGGAACAACTGATTGGCCGTGAGGTGGATCTGGCCGAAACCGCTGCTCTCCGCAACCCTTACGTGCGCGCCAAAATCGAACAAAGCCGAGAGTTGGTTTATGCAGCGTGATGCCCGCGCCTTTTTGTGGGACGCCCACTCCGCAGCCGAAGCCATTCAGGAATTTGTGGCCGGTAAAACGTATAAAGACTACTCCGGTGATCGCCTACTGCGTTCTGCAGTCGAGCGTCAATTCGAAATCATCGGCGAAGCGCTCAATCAACTCTGCAAAATCGAACCGCAATGGGCAGAGCAAATTCCGGATGTACCGCAAATCGTCGCCTTCCGCAATCTGCTGATACACGGATATGCCTCGGTCAATGATATGACGGTCTGGCATACCATTGAAACCTCGCTGCCCAATCTTTATGACGCCATCGCCCGCTTATTGGATGAAGCGGGCGCGCCTTAACATGAATCAAAATGCCACAACCCTAGCGATTTCAACGAAATCACCCGACTGATTATTTTCAATTATTCGATTGAAACGTATTGAAGAATTATAGTCTGCGCGAGTGGGTCAGAGTTACCGTGCCATCGGAATATGCCCCAGATGGAATTCAATGGATTTGGATCGGTTCTCACGTCGACTATGGCAAATTCATTGCCTAATATGAAGAGCAACAAAGGTGTCTCAAGCCCTAATGCCAAACACGGTGCCGAGCTATTATGCCTGGTGCATAGCAATCGCAAAATCTATTGGTCACAAGGTGTTCTTGCGTGGTGATTCCATTGATCGTCTATTTGATCTAGGGAAGTCTAAGCGCTCGAAATAGATGAACTCAGCGTATGGGAACTCGCCGGATCACGTCACCGTGCGGTTTTTTCTGATCTATGGGAAAGTCTATATGGCCAAATTGTTGGATGCTAAGCACTATCGGAAAAACACACTACGGAAATTGTATTGGCATCGTTGGCAAATTGAAATCGATCTCCTTTTTATCAAGAAGGTCATGCAGATCGAGCCATTGCGCTGTAAGACACCGGCCATGGCTCGAAAAGGGCTTGGTGGTTTACGACCTGATTCGTTTGCTCATGCTGCAAGCCGGCATACGCCATCATGTTTGGCCGTGCCGAATCAGTTTTACAGAAGCCTTGTTAAATTGGATTAACAACGTCTTGGAGATCAAGGCGTCCAAAACTATCGGCGAACGCGAAGCGAGAATTGAGCCAAGAGCGGAGAAACGACGACCGACAAGCACGTTTCCTTATTTATCCGCGCCGCGCGCTCAGATTAAAGAACGCCTATTAGCAAAACGTAAGGTAGATCAAATTATGAGACGTGCTAATGTTAACGCAATTTTAATGTCGGGTTAACTTAGTGGCATTAGGTTCTGACCTATTTTCACCTCGGCGGGACGGGTTATCTAAGGAACGAGCATGAAATAACTTCGACAAATGCTGAAAGGGGGTTCGGTGGCTCGATTGACAGGTGTCGGCGGCAGGGCAGATTTTTGCTCCTGCAAAATCTGCATTCATGCCATCCATGGCAATCAGTCGCCGCCGTCAAGCCTACATGGAAGTATTCACCCAGCACCTAAATTCCATAGTCCATTGGCTATGGTTAACTACCGTGGATAATTTAGGTGCTGGGTTCACGGCGTCCTGTCAAGCGAGTCACCGAATCGCCACAAAGCCGACTACTTGTAGCAGTTATTTTGTGAATATTCCTAACCCGTCCCCAATGTTTCGGTATGCTCTAAATGTTCCGGTATACTTTGGCTATTATACTCGAAACGTTTAGAGCGGGTCCTTGAGCTTAAGCTTGATGTTTATGGGTTGTAAACCTAGTCCTGTCAAGGGTTAAATTATTAATTTATACAGCCCTTAGTTAATTAGAATTTGGCAGCACCTTGCTAGCCTTAGCTGAAGTGCAATTTAATGGCTTTATTAACTACCGGCTCTATAACTCCCCTTTTTGGCGAGATATTGCAAGGTTATTAATTATCCATCATGCTAGGATCAGCCCATGGGCGATAAAGACATTATTTCAAAAAAAATTCTCAAACGCTTGCTATTAGAGATGGCGCATTATCTATGCAAGCTGGATTTGAGCGATGCCGAACTGGTTAATACCGAAGAGCAACGGATCGAAGATAGACGCTCGGATTTAGTGGCCAAAGTACAGACTCGGCAAGGCGACGAGTTTATTTTGCATATCGAGGTGCAAAACAGTAACGATGCACAGATGGTTTCGAGAATGTTGCGTTACTTAAGTGATATTCAATTGGCTTATCCGAACTGCCCGGTCTATCAGTGCTTGATTTATACAGGATCGGATCGCTTGGCGATGGCTGATGGTCAAACGGGCAAGCAGTTGAATTACCGCTATCAACTCGTCGACATGCGCAGCATCGGTTACCGCGTGTTGTTCGACCAAGGAACGCCGGAGGCATTGGTATTGTCGATACTGTGTGATTTTCAAGGTGAGTCGGCGACTCAGATAGTACGGCATATTCTGCAGAAGCTGGAAGCATTGATCGGCACGAACGACAAGGCGAGTCGTGAATATTTAGAAATGTTGGAAATATTAGCGGACAACCGTCAATTAAATATCGACATCCAAGAGGCATACGAAATGTTACAAATCAATATTGAACGCTTGCCGAGTTATGTAAAAGGCATGGAAAAAGGCATAGAAAAAGGTATGGAAAAAGGTTCGGAAAATGAAGCTAAAATGTTATTGCAACGCGCGTTGCACAAGCGTTTTGGCAATCGAATGGAGCCAATTCTGCAAGCTAAAATCGATCAAGCTTCTTTAGCAGAGATTGAAGTGTGGTTTGATCGGGTTTTCGATGCAACGAGTCTTGAGAACGTTTTTAAAGAACCGGATTGAAAGCAGAAGAGGCTCTTTTGTGCGCCATGCTTATTTGATCAGCCTGCATTAACCATGGCGTTTTTTAGGAACATCCCGGATGTAGGTATAAACTTCTGCCCTCTTTATTTCTTGGTGTCATAAAATTTTACGCTTTAGCAAGTCTCTTAACGATTATCATTTTTGATTTTTTGCGCGATGGAGAAACTTGGCTTGGTACTTTTTACTGGGTGTTTATGCGTTGCCTCTATTTTAAGACCTTGGCGGGACGGCTTATTTAACCCGTCCCTAACTTTTCGGTAAGCTTTGGCTATACTCGAATCGTTTAGAGCGGGTCCTTGGCAAGGGGTAAATTATTAAATAAACCTGACCCCTTTTTTGCTGGAATGGCCGCCCAGCTGCTAAGCTTGTTCCGATAGATACTGCGCCATCCGGGAAGCGGATTGGAGTAGCAAAAGGCTTGTTCGTGGTGCCGGACAGCATTGATACAGATAACGACGAAGTGGCTCGGTTGTTCATGGGCGAGGTGCAGAATTGAATCTGCTGCTGGATACTTACGTTGCACTATGGGCTTCACGGATAACTCAAAACTGTCACAAAATGCGCGTGATTTGATTGCATCGCCCAAAGCAACCGTTTGGGTCAGCGCGGCGAATGTCTGGGAAATTGCAATCAAGCACTCGCTAGGTCGAGGCGACATGCCGGTTTCTAGCCGAGACGCGATGCGCTATTTTCAGGAATCTGGATATCGCTTCTTCGCTGTTGAGGCGGAACATACGATAGCGGTCGAAGAACTGCCTTTACATCACCAAGACCCGTTCGACCGCATACTTATCGCTCAGGCGCTCGGAGAACCGATGCGTTTAATGACTCACGATACCTTGGTAGCGCTCTATAACGACACAATTATCAAGATTTAAATTTGATTAGAGAAAAAGGCATAAAGGGGGCCGGGTAAATTATTAATTCAACCTGACCCCTTTTTTCATTAATTCAACCTGACCCTGAGGTATCCCCACTAATTACGCCTTTTCCAGGGTTCTGAAATAATCAACCAAA
>NZ_JBNGHF010000098.1:0-4678 GCF_050611805.1 Methylotuvimicrobium sp. | reverse complement strand
AGGTGAAAGGTGAAAGGTGAAAGGTGAAAGGTGAAAGGTGAAAGGTGAAAGGTGTTAGATGGTGGTGAGATTTAGTTCAATTTTTTGCCGTTTCCCAAGTTCCGGCTCTCGCCGTTATGTTGATTTCCTTGAGGTATACTGTTGGCCATCTAGCGCGATGGCAAAACCACGCAATCGCTGGAGCACTGTATGGTAATCCCGTCAATGTTAACGCAAGACCCCAGCAATTCCCAGTTTGAGAAATTTCGCCGCATTCAGGATGCGGGGTATGCCTGTGGAGAAACGCCGTGAACCCATCCATGGGGGGGCTTGACGGCGGCTCCCTGCCGCCGACATCCTCGCCAAGCACACCCCGCACACTTTTTTATCCTCAAATTGGGAATTGCTGGCAAGACCCTAGGTTTTAATTTGGGTAGGATTCTGTGCTTAAAGTACTGCATAGTTCTAATGCTTGGCTCCTCGCAGCCGGTTATTCCTCGGTTACCCCTACCGTTTCGGCAGGTTGCTTAGGAATATGCACAAATTTACTTCTACAAGTTTTAGGCATTATGGTGGTTCGGCGACTCGCTTGACAGGACGCCGTGAACCCAGCACCTAAATTATCCAAGATAGTTAACCATAGCCAATGGACTATGGAATTCATCCAGCACCTAAATTAGCCATAATACTAAACATTGCTAATGGGCTATGGAATTTAGGTGCTGGATTTAGGTGCTGGGTGAATACATCTATGTAGGCTCGACGGCGGCTATCCCTGCCGCCGACGCCTGTCAATCGAGCCACCGAACCCCCTTTCAGCATTTGTCGAAGTTATTTCATGCTCGTTCCTTAGCCGCTTTCAAGCGTGGCGATACTAGATGTGTGGCATAGGCTTCTTCGCGTTTTTTGTCGCCGTACCTGGTGAATTTGAGCGGTATTCGGTTCTCGGGTTGCTTGCTTAAATACACCGTACTCGAGGGTTTGAGATTAAGGTCATGTGCATGGAATCTCAGTATTCGTAGAATCCGGCTGGCTTGAGCAAGATTGCAGCGTATGGCTTGTTCCAAATAAGGCAATCGGCCCCTGCGCCAGGCGGCAATGTCCTGTTCCGTCAAGAGTTCCATTTTTTGGAAAAGCCGAACCGGCGCAACATAACCTTGTTCGGTCAGTAATTCCGCCGTTGCCTTAACGATGCGGAGATAGAATTTATCCGTGCGGTAATTTTCTATCGTGACTTTTTTCATTGAATGGTGGTAACTATTCAGCGCATACGATAGGTTGGTGTCAGGCATTGATTTCTAAGGACGCGTGAACCCAGCACCTAAATAATCCAAAATTGTTTATCATAGCAAATGGATTATGGTATTTAGGTGCTGGGTGAATACATCCCTGTAAGCTCTGACTGCAACGTCCTGTTGCAGACAGCCTTATAAATCAATGCCTGACACCTTCTCATACATGACTTATGCTGAATAATTACGAATGGTGTTTTTTAACTGGTAATGATAAACCTGACCGCATCGAGTCTTAATTGCGCGTCTTGAATATTTTCGTGCAAGAGCATCGCGGTTTCTTTTTGGAATTCGATTTCATCTTCGCGAATCGACGGATTGACTTGTTTTAGCCGAGTCAGCCGTTTGATTTCGCCGGTCATCGTCTCCAGCATGGTTTTTTGACTGTCCGTAATCAACTGGTTCATTTGCGCTTGGGCGTTTTGTTCGGCGATGTCGAGCAGGGTAGTCAGGTGTTTTCGTTGGCTGTTCAAAAAAGCGACGATCTGTGTTTTGTCGAATTTTTTGCCAGAGTCGATCAGCTCGATATGTTCGATCGTATCGGTCAGGTCGTCCTTGTTTTGGTCGATTAAAATGCGAATAGGTGTATGCGGCAGAAAGCGCCCTACTTGCAGTTCGGGCGGTGCGCTGCATTCGACGATGAACAAGCATTCCAATAAGAAGCGGCCGGCTTTTTGGTCTTTATGCTTGACGACACTGACGCCGGCATTACCGGTATCGCTGGACAGAATCATATCCATCGCGGCGGCAACCATTGGATGTTCCCAGGTTAAAAATTGCAGTTCCTCGCGGGCCAGCGCAATGTCGCGGTTTACTGTAACCGTCATGCCGTCCTCGGAAAGACCAGGGAAATGTGACATGCGCAGGTGTTCGCTGGGTCTTAGAATGAAGCAATCGGCCGAATGGAATTCGGTATCGACTCCGTAACATTCGAAGACGTCTTCCATGTAAGGCCATAGCACGCCTTCATTATCTCGTTGCTTGAGCTGATCGATCAGTTCTTGAGCTTCTTCTTTACGGCAGGAATTGAGTTCGAGCAGTAAATCGCGGCCATTATGCAATTCTATTTCGATTTGTTGCGCCAGGGTTTGAGTTTTGGCAATCAGTTTGTCGAGCGATTCGCTATCGTATTTTTCGAGCGCTGTCTGCAATTCATCATGCAGAAGCTCGGCGACGCGTTGTCCCGCCGAAGTATTGTGGCGGAAGGCGTTCAAACCTTCGTCGTACCAGCGGAATAGGGTATGTTCGCGGCCGCCGGTCAAATAGGGTATATGAATTTCGATGATGTGGCGTTGACCTATGCGGTCAAGGCGGCCGATGCGTTGCTGCAATAGGTCGGGGTTGTCCGGTAAATCGAATAAGATCAAATGGTGGACAAACTGAAAGTTGCGGCCTTCGCTACCGATTTCGGAACAGATCAGTAGTCTCGCCGAGCTTTCTTGGTCAGCGAAATAGGCCGCCGCGCGGTCGCGTTCGATGATCGACATGCCTTCATGAAAAACGGCCGCGGCGATGCCGAAACGCTTTTCGACGATGTGTTCGAGTTCGATCGCGGTTTGCGCATGCCGGCAAATCAATAATGCTTTTTGACCGTCTAAAGCTTTGATTTTTTCGACGAGCCAAAGTGTACGCGGGTCTTCCTGCAAGGATTCTGCGGTTCCGTTCAATGCGTAACTCTGACGTTCTCGGTCAGGGAAGCCCTGCACGGTTTGCCGGGAGTTTCTGAACAAAATCCGGCCGGTACCGTGATGGTCGAGCAGAATCTTCACCAGTTCTTCGCGTGCTACCTGTGATTTTTCCGGATCGTCCAGGTTTTTGAGTAGGGTATCGACATGATCGTGCTTGACCAGGCGCGCTAAATGGGCTTTTTCGTCCGGCGTTAGTGCTTGATTAGCCAACAGCGATTTGGCGGCTTCGGCAACGGGTTGAAAATGTGTTTCTTCTTCGAGAAAGGCGCTGAAACTGTAGAATCGGTCCGGATCCAACAGGCGCAACCGGGCGAAGTGGCTTTCCTTGCCGAGTTGTTCCGGTGTCGCGGTCAATAAAATCAATCCGGGTGTCGATGCGGCGAGATTTTCAATGAATAAATATTCCGGGCTGGCCGAGGTTTCGCTCCATTCCAAGTGATGAGCTTCGTCGACGATGACCATATCCCAACCGGCTTCCAATGCTTGTTGTTGCCGTTTCGGATGTCGCGCGAAAAACTCCTGGCTGCAGAGTATCAATTGTTCGGTGTTGAACGGATTTTCAGTCGACGGTTCGGATTCGCCGATATAGTCGATATCGATGTTTTCGATACCGAGGCAGCGCACTTCGTCGAGAATGCTGAATCGTAGATTAAAGCGCCTGAGCATTTCCACCAGCCATTGATGCAGGAGGCTTTCGGGCACGATGATCAGGGCGCGATTGCTTAACCCGTTATTGAGCCTGTGATGAAGAATCAATCCGGCTTCGATGGTCTTACCGAGACCGACTTCGTCGGCAAGCATGATTCTAGGTGTTGGACGCCCGGCGGCTTCATGCGCGATGAATAATTGGTGCGCGATCAACGACGTCCGTCCGCCTTGTAAGCCTTTGATCGGCGATTGTTGATGTTCACGGCAGTATTGCCATGTTTGATAACGCAATTGAAACCAAGCGCTCGGGTCGAATTGCCCTGTAAATAAGCGATCTTGCGGTTTATTGAATTGGATATGATGGTTCAATTCCATTTCATCGAGGCTTGTTTCCCGGTTCTTCTCGGTTTTACCGACATATGTCACCAGACCATTGCGCTCGATGACTTTGGTTACGGTCAGTTTACTGTATTCGGTGGACTCGATGGTATCTCCTTCGCTGAAGATGACGCGCGTCAGGGGAGCGTTATCTTTCGCATACACGCGTCGTTCGCCGGTAGCCAAAAAGAGCATTGTCACGCGGTTGTACTCGGATTCGACGACGATGCCTAAACCCAGTTCGGATTCGGTGTTGCTGATCCAGCGTTGACCTGGAATAAAATCATTCATTAAACAAACCTTTTAGATGAGACCTAAGGCGGGCTTCGATCGGGAGCGATAAATCTAAATTCGGCGCCGGGGATGCGCTAAAAAACCCAGCGCCTAAATTATCTGAGTCATTGAAAGCCGATAGGCAATGGAAATTAGGTGTTGGGTTTGTGGCGTCTGTTGACGAGCGCCTCGGCGCCGAATATTGATCTTCGATGGATGCAATCAATTGCCCTCGACACTCAGGGCAAGCGCATTAAAATAATTAATATATCAATATGTTATCCTGTCGCTTAGAACGCTTAGTCAATTTGGTTTAGCTTATGATCCCCTCCCTGGGTCCCGTTAGGCCGCGCCGAGCACTGGCGATTTTGCCGAGAATAGCCCGTTAGGGGAGTGGCAGGGATGCCGCTCGTTTTCGGA
>NZ_JBNGHF010000097.1:0-6077 GCF_050611805.1 Methylotuvimicrobium sp. | reverse complement strand
TTTCCCCGTCATTCCGCTGTTTCGCGGCGGGAAAGACGAGCATTATACAGCACCCTCTCAACTCGTCAAGAATTTATTTTCTTATTTTACAAATTAAAGACACCCTCCTGCCTTCACGAAACACTAACTCTCTATTTAACTAGCTATTTTGACTCTCGCAAACTTTCTTTTACCCACCTGATAAACATGCTCAGACCCTTTTGCTACATGCAATTTATTATCCGACACCTTTTCACCGTCTATCTTAACTGCACCCTGCTTAATCATACGCAAAGATTCCGATGTACTCCCAGTCAAGCCCGCGTCCTTTAATAGATTGGCAATCGGATATCCTTGCTCAATCGAAGCAAGAGTTAACTCATCCATTTCTTCCGGCATCTGTCCTTTTTGAAATCTAGCTTCGAAATTTTCCAGGGCCTTTTGCGCCGCTGATGAACTATGGAATCTTTCAATGATTTCTTGGGCCAAGCTAACTTTACAGTCTTTCGGATTCGCGCCTTCCTGACATTGCCACCGCCAACGATTGATTTCTTCGATTGGCCTGAAGCTCAATAACTCGAAATAGCGCCACATCAGTTCATCGGAAATGGACATAATTTTTCCAAACATCTCATCCGGCGCATCCGCGACGCCTATATAGTTATTGAGTGATTTGGACATTTTTTGAACACCATCCAAGCCTTCCAAGATAGGCATAGTCATGACGACTTGAGGTTTTTGCTCATATATTTCCTGCAACTGCCTTCCAACCAACAGATTGAATTTTTGATCGGTGCCGCCCAATTCAACATCGGCCTTCATCGCAACCGAATCATATCCCTGTATTAATGGATATAAAAACTCATGTATCGCAATCGGTTGCCCGCCTTTATAGCGCTTACTGAAATCATCTCTTTCGAGCATTCTTGCCACGGTATGTTTTGCGGCCAATTGAATCAATTCAGCCGGGGTCATTGCATTCATCCAGCTTGAATTGAATAAGACCAAAGTCTTGGAAGGATCAAGTATCTTGAAAACCTGCTCCTCGTATGTCTTGGCATTTTCAATGACTTCATCACGCGTCAGAGGCTTGCGAGTCACGTTCTTTCCAGTCGGATCTCCAATCATGCCTGTAAAATCGCCAATCAAGAACAAGACTTCATGTCCGCAGTCTTGAAACTGTCTTAATTTATTGATCAGCACGGTATGCCCAAGATGCAAATCGGGAGCAGTTGGATCAAAACCCGCTTTGATTCTGAGCGGACGCCCTTCCGCCAGTTTTTTCTTCAACTCAGACTCAACCAGAATCTCCTCGGCTCCTCTGGAAAGATACTTCAATTGATCTTGCAATTTAGCCTCCTTTTAAGAAAACATTAATCTAACTGTAATACTGTTGCATTGACGTGGCAAAATATTCTCAGTATATCAGCTATAATTACAGATAAACTACTTCTCATCCCAACTTTACTGAACACTTCCACTATCGCATAAAGACCCGTGAAAAATAGAATTTATAAATCCCTGTTTTTAGGAATCAGCTCCGCTGTCGTTGCAAGTGCTAGTTATGCACTTATCACTCCTGAAAGCAAAGTCAGATCGGCCGACATCAACGTCTTTACCAATAATGCTTTTTTAATCGGATCGAATAATCCGTTTAACGATCAGTTCGCGTTTAAATTCGACGATCTCGGCGAATCATCGGATTTCAGGTCAATCGAACATATCATTGAGAGAGGCGAAAATCTTTCGACGATCTTTTCCAAACTTCACCTAAATAAATCCGATCTACATCAGATCATTCATGCCAACGAAGCAGGCCGTGAGTTTGCAATGATTTCGTCCGGCAAAACACTTCAAGTCAAAACGACACAGAGCGGTAAACTGACCGAAATTTCGTACCAGAAAAGCCCAATTGAAACCGTCAAAGCTGTACGCGAAAACGACACATTCAATGTCGAGATTTCGAGTAAAGCCATCGAAACAACAACTGTCAGCACCGTCGGCACTATTCACAACTCTTTGTTCTACGATGGAAAGCGAGCAGGGCTGAGCGACAAATTGATACTACAACTCGCCAATATCTTTGCTTTCGATATCGACTTTGCATTAGATATCAAAAAAAACGATACCTTTTCGGTCGTATATGAAAAACATATTGCGGAAGGCGAAGAAGTCGGTTCCGGCAATATTCTTGCCGCCGAATTCAATAATCATGGCAAAGTTTATCGGGCCGTCCGTTTTCAAGACAATTCCGGATCCGCGCATTATTACCGACCTAATGGCGAAGGCTTACGTAAAGCCTTTATAAGGACACCGGTCGACTTCATCCGTATCAGCTCGCCTTTTAATTTAAAGCGCAAACACCCCATCTTAAATAGAATCCGCGCCCATAAAGGTGTTGATTATGCAGCTAAGACCGGAACTCCGGTAAAAGTGACCGGTGATGGAAAAATTCAATTTTTAGGCAGGCAAAACGGCTATGGACGCGTCATCATTGTTCAACATGACGACAAACGTTACAGCACTCTCTATGCCCATCTCTCGGCATTCAATAATCGCTTCAAGCAAGGAGGCACAGTCAAGCAAGGTGATATTATCGGCTATGTCGGTCAATCCGGCTTGGCTAGCGGCCCTCATTTGCACTACGAATTCAGAGTAAACGGCGTGCATCGAGATCCCTTATCGGTTGCCTTGCCTAATTCGATGCCAATCCCCCCCTCTCTACAGGGGAAATTCAAAACTGATACGAAGCCCCTTATAGCACAACTGGACCAAGCAAGAGACAGCTTACTTGCCCAGAAGTAACGGGGCATCATAACTTCAATGACCGAACTCTATATTGGTTTAATGTCCGGGACCAGCATCGACGGTATCGATGCTGGTCTTGTCGATTTTAGTAGCGGCCATCCTGAGTTCATCGCCTTCGAATACCATCCTTTTCCTGACCGGATCAGAAGCGAGCTGACTGAAATTACTTCTTCCGATCATCCTGTTCCGCTAAAAAATATCGGCAAGCTTGATACACAACTGGGCAGTTTATTCGCACAAAGCGCACAGAGCCTAATCGCTAAAGCAGGCTTTTCTGCTTCGGATATTACTGCAATCGGCAGTCACGGTCACACCCTTTTCCATGCACCAGAGCTACCCACCCCTTTTTGTTTACAAATCGGCGACCCCAACATCATCGCACAACTCACAGGGATTACTACCGTAGCCGATTTTCGCCGTCGTGATATAGCCGCCGGAGGACAAGGCGCGCCACTCGTTCCAGCTTTCCACCAAGCTTTATTTGGCTGTCCGAGTGAAAACCGCGTGATCGCCAATATCGGCGGCATTGCCAATATAACGATTTTGCCAAAAGATTCGTCGAAACCAGTTTTAGGTTTCGATACCGGACCCGGCAATACATTAATGGATACATGGATAAAAAAACATCGAGGAAGTCATTTCGACCATAACGGAGACTGGGCCAGAACAGGTCAAGCCAATAAACATCTGCTCTCGATACTAAAAGCCGACTCTTATTTTAAGAGCACTGCACCTAAAAGCACCGGAAAAGAATATTTTTCACTGGGTTGGCTAACTAAACACCTACACGAGTTATCGGAACAAAAACCGGAAGATGTCCAGGCATGCTTATGCCTATTAACAGCAGAAACCATTTGCGACGCTATCCGCGATTATGCTCCTAGTACCGACAAGGTATTAGTTTGTGGCGGCGGCGCGCGTAATAGCTATTTGTTGGAAAAACTGCAAGGCGCTTTGAATTGCCCCATATTATCGACCGAAGATCATCATTTACATCCCGATCATGTGGAGGCAATCGCTTTTGCTTGGTTAGCCAGACAAACCATGAATAGCCTGCCCGGCAACCTTATGTCGGTTACCGGCGCAAAACAGCCGGTAATTCTAGGTGGAATTTATCCTGGGCAAGCCGCATTAAGCGGAAAACGATGATCCGCAACCGCAAGTCGTCGTTGCGTTAGGATTGCGTATCACAAACTGAGCACCGGAAAGGTCTTCCTTGTAATCGATTTCGGCACCCGTTAAGTATTGAATACTCATCGAATCAATCAAAACCGTCACGCCGCCGTTTTCGACTTGCGTATCATCTTCGTTCACTTCCTCGTCGAACGTAAAGCCGTACTGAAAGCCCGAACAGCCTCCACCCGACACATAAACTCTCAACTTGAGGTTATCGTTGCCTTCATCGGCAATTAAATCGCCAACTTTCGCAGCGGCGCTATCGGTAAATATAATTGGTTCAGCCATAAAGTTTCTACTATCGAAATTAAAATGTTTTAAAAGTATGACAATACCTAGTGTTTTAGTCAAGATTTAAGGATAAAGCGCTGGAATTTTTAGCCCTTCAGACTCATCGAAACCGAACATTAAATTCATGTTTTGCAACGCTTGACCGGAGGCCCCTTTAACCAGGTTATCAATCACCGACAATACCACCAACATTCGCCCCCCTTGGGGCTGATGAACGGCGATTTGACAAAGGTTGCCGCCCCGAACATTACGGGTATCCGGGTGCGACCCATAAGGCAACACATCAACAAACGGCTCGTTAATATAGCGTTGCTCATAAAGTGCTTGAACGGCTTCTCCGCCTTCTTCTAGCAAGGGCGCATACAAGGTGGTATGAATACCCCGTATCATCGGGATTAGATGAGGAACAAACGTCAAACCTACAGACCTTTTAGCAATCATCTCCAAACCTTGGATCACCTCGGGTAAATGACGATGACCGCTTGCTGCATAAGCTTTAAAACTCTCGCCCGTCTCGCCCATCAAGGTCGTTAATTGCGCTTTTCGCCCGGCGCCACTAACCCCGGACTTCACATCGGCAACCAAACGATCAACCTCTACCAAGCCTTTCTCAATCAACGGCAAAAAACCTAATTGCACTGCAGTCGGATAACAACCGGGGCATGCAATCAAATTAGCATTTTTGATCACATCTCGATTCACCTCCGGCAAACCGTAAACGGCTTGCTCGATCAGATCAGGGCAAGCATGCTCCATGCCGTACCATTTTTCCCATTGTTTCGGATCTTTCAGACGAAAGTCGGCCGACAAATCGATGACTTTGACACCTCGCGACACCAATTGTTCAGCCATCAACATGGCTGTGCCGTTCGGCGTCGCAAAAAATACCGCATCGCAATCAGATAAACTATCAACTTCCGGGGCAGTAAAAACCGTATCAATAAAGCCGCGCAAGCTCGGATACACCTCATCGACTCTTTTGCCCGCATCATTTCTCGATGTCACGACCGAGACCTCGACTTTCTTATGCAAAGCCAAGAGCCGCAGCAACTCCACACCCGTATAACCGGTGCCTCCTACAATACCTACCCGTACCATCAACTTACCTCACCCAATTGATATGAAAATTAAATCATTGCGCCGATTTCATCATATATACCTTTCGCGTTTCAAATTTAGGCATTGCCGTATGGAAGTGCCGGGGCGTTAGGCAGATTCACTCGGCGCTAAAAATTGACCAGACAGTATATATCCAACAACGAAACCGTCTTGTTAATCACTGACATTTTACAGGATATCTGTTTCGGTTCAGTCGAAATTATTTTTCATGAAGATGGGTATAAATGCACAGGCCATTTCGCCGTGATTTACGATTTCAGCAATTCCCAATTTGGGAATCAACAGGGGTGTGGAGCGTTCTTCGTGAAGATTCCGGTAGTGGGGGCGGATGTTGCTCCTCAGCAATTGCCAATCGAGCAACCGAACCCTCCATGAAATGGGGACGTTATTTACGATCGAATTCTTAGCCACTGTGCTCGTTTAATATGCGCAGTTGAGGACACGCCACGAGAAGGATCGAAATCAATCCGTTTTTATACCTTTCGCACTTCAAATTTCGGCAGTGCCGGAGGAGGCCTCGGGGTGCTCGATAAAGGCTTTGCCAGCATGGAGCTGGCATAGAGCCTACATGGACGTATTTACCCAGCACCTAAATTCCATAGCCCATTGGCCATGGTTAATTGTCTTGGATAATTTAGGTGCTGGGTTTACGGCGTCCTTTGACGGGCACCCCGAGGCCGAATTTTCATCTACGATGATGATAT
>NZ_JBNGHF010000096.1:0-6895 GCF_050611805.1 Methylotuvimicrobium sp. | reverse complement strand
TGCATTTTTTACCTCTATAAAATTTTAGAGGCGACAACTAGCCTGACACAGGGGGGAAGGGAATATTTATCCTAAGTGTTCAGCTTGAGTCAATGAATTCAATTTTTTTCGCATCGATTCGCCTTTCAAATTGAGCCGATGTGAGTTGTGCATCAAGCGGTCTAATATGGCGTCAGCCAGGGTATTGTCGCCGATCGATTGATACCATTGGTCGGTCGGCAATTGACTGAGGATGGCGGTGGCCGATTGGTCATGGCGGTCATCCATGATTTCCATCAGATCGTTGCGGGTAGCGGCTTTGAGCGGCTCCAATCCCCAGTCGTCGATGATCAATAAATCGAAGTTGGCCAGGGTTTTGAGCAGTTGGCTGTAACTGCCATCGGCCTTGGCTTGGGTCAGTGCCAGGACGAGACGGGAAAGGCGAAAATAGCGGACGCTATAGCCTTTCAAACAAGCCTGGTGGCCCAGTGCACACGCGAGGTAGGTCTTACCGCAGCCGCAGGGACCGGTGAGCAACAGATTCTGCGCTTTCCCGATCCAGTCACATTGCAGCAAGGCGGCCATTTGGCTTTGCTGCAAGCCTCTGGGATGGTGGTAATCGATCCCTTGGGCATGGGCCTTCAGTTTAAATTGGGCGGCGCGAATCAGGCGTTCCTGCTTGCGGTGTCGGCGTTCCTGGGCTTCCTGGTCAACTAACAGTTGCAGGCGTTCGGCAAACGACAGGCCTTCATAGGTACCGGGTTGTTCGTGTTGCGTTTGCAGCGCGCCGGCCATGCCGGTCAATTTCAGTTGCCGCAGTTGGCTAAGGGTGTGTTCTATCATCGTTGGGTTATCCTATTTGATTGATAATGGTTTTTTTGCTGTCAATCGGGTTTCAGTGAAAACTGTCTGGTCCGCGGATATTTTCATGATCCTGGGGCAATAAGGCGGTTTGTGCGGGCGATGTGTCCGCTAACTGATCCCGGTTGCTGAGTAGAATGGCTTTGATGTTTTTCAGTCGATACAGGCCTTCACGATTAGCGAGAGCGCAAGCCCGGTTTAAGCGTTCTGCTGGATAACTGCGTTGCAGATTCAATAAGCCCAGACAGACGCGGTACACTTGTTCCGGATGCTGTTTCCGGTTAAGTTGGGTCTTCACCCACAAGAGCACCTCGGGGCCCAATGACTGGGCCCAGTTCATCAGCCGCCCGGGCGTCCAGAGCTGATGCTTGGCGTGTTTCTCCGGCATGTGAGTCGATTCCGTCGTGGTGCCGGGATGGTACTGTCGGACATGGCTGGCGATGCATTGATTCTGAAAATAGACCTCGACGAGCCGTTCGCCGGCATGGATTTCGACGTGTTCTCCCACGCAATGATGCGGCACCGAATACAGATGCTGATCGTACTGGACGTGGTAATCGATATTGACTTTAGCCGTTTTGATGGCGACATATTGATAGGCGTGTTTTGGCAGTGGTGGCAAGGCTGGTCGATCCAGCCGTTCGAACCATTCCCGGCGGTTACCCGGCCACTGCTTGAACGGCTTTTCGTTCAGTTCGGTCAACAGGGCCCGAATACAGTGATTCAGTTCGGCCAGCGAGAAAAACGTCTGATGACGCAGCTTGGCTAGAATCCAACGTTCGACCAATTGCACGCCGACTTCGGCTTTCGCTTTGTCTTTGGGCTTGTAAGGTCGGGCCGGTAATACCACCACGTCATAATGGGCGGCCAGTTGCTGATAAGCCGGATTGAGCTCCGGTTCATAGCGGCAGGCCTTGTTGACCCCGCTTTTTAGATTATCCGGCACAAGCAGGCTTGGACAGCCGCCAAAAAACTCGAAGGCGCGGACATGACTGCCCAACCAATCCGGGAGGCTCTGGCTCCAGGTGGCTTCGGCATAGGTGTAATTGGAAGCACCCAGCACCGCGACAAAGATGCAGGCCTGGCGAACCTCGCCACTGGACGCGCAGACGATCGGCACGGTCGGCCCGGCATAATCGATAAACAGCTTCTCGCCGGCCCGATGACTTTGCCGCATGGAGCGCTTCTGCCGTTTTAACCAATCGGCGTACCGGGCGCAGAACTGCGAATAGCTGTAACAGCGGTTCGGATACTGTTGAGTATATTCCTCCCACAGCAATTGCTTGGTCACGCCTTTGCGCTTCAGCTCCTGGTGAATCTCTGGCCAAACCGGCTGCTGAAATTTTGCCGAAGGCCGCGCATCGGAACTCGGATACAACGTCAACGCCAAGGCCTGATCGTCCAAATCATCCGGCAAAGGCCAAGAAAGCCCCTGTTGCTCGGCTAGTTTGAGGATGTTTTGAATACTGCCGACACTGATCTTGGTGCCGGCGCTGATTTGCCGAATACTCAATTCGGCGCTGAAACGCAGTCGTAAAACTTCTCTGATTTTTCGCATTGTAATTCGTTTGGCTGCCATATCCTGATCCAAAAATCGGAACAGGATACTCAGGTTTAAAAAACAATGCGTTAGGAACGATTCTGGCAATCTGAACAGCGATTCTGGCATCTTGAACACCGATTCTGGAAATCGCCCCAAAATTGTTCAGCTTGAATCAGAATCAGTGTTCAACTTCGATCAGAATGACTGTTCAGGTTGAATCAGAATCGGTGTTCAGGTTGGGCCAGAATATGCACCTCAGTATCTGACCCCAATTATTTACATCCAACGGCGCACAAACCCCCAGTGATGGCAATAACACCCCCATCACACATTATCTATCGACGTTTAGTGGTTATAACATGGCGCCAATTACCGGCAATGTCACCGCCGGAGTCACTACCGGCCCCGTGAGTTCTGGTGGTGGTAATAACGGGTGCAACCGCCAGCCCTGGCTGTCCGGCAACCGTTGATCGATCCTTCGACTGCATTCACGAACCGCGCCGGCGGCGTTGACTATCAAGAACTGAAAACTGCGATACAGTCGATTATCGCAATCCTGCTTTTTTTATGGCTCGCATTTGTAAGCTGGAGTCAATTCAAAATGTGGGGCGCAAACAGTATCTCGATCATGGCAATGCAGTCCACTATCATTCGTGCCACAGCGTTAATGATGCTGTTATTGTTTATTTTTATGCTGTGAGACGTATTGAAATCAACAATCCTCAATCCATCTTTCAAAATGATTCGGCATAGCTTGTCGGTGTTATCCAAAAATTGACAAAAGGTATCATATGAGACACTATAAATTAATCAAATGATACTTTAAGGTTTCAAGATGGTTCTAGTAACCCCAGAAAAAATAGCTTCATTCATGTCGCTGATACCGGTACCCCATTCTTTTGCCGAGTTGGATGCCCTGGTATCACACGGCTTGCCCAAACAGGCCTTGAAAACCATTGTAGACACTATTGGCCTCAACACGGAAGAGCGCAAACAACTGCTGTATCGGATTGTCCCCGAGGCGACTTATAAGCGCCGCCGGGATAGATTAAGCGCCCAAGAATCCGAACGAACTGAACGCTTGGCCAGAATCTATGCGACTGCTCAGTACGTTTGGAACTCGGTAGACGATGCCAGGGAATTTCTGCATAAGCCTCATCCAATGCTGCAAAATCGAGCTCCCCTTGAGGTTTCGATGACCGAAATAGGAGCCCGTCGGGTCGAAGAATTGCTCTGGCGCTTGTATTACGGTATTGCGGCTTAGTGAAGATCTACCGGATTGCGGACGGGCGCCATCCTATTTGGGACGGGACAGGCGCGGCATTCATTGGCGGACGATGGAATAGCCCAGGCAAGCCGGTTATTTCTGGTTCGTTGTCATACTCTTGCGCCATGTTAGAAATTCTGGCACATGCCAACACCGGCCGTATTCCTGAAACCCAGCAGTATGTCATCGTAGACGTACCCGGCAGTGTTTCGGTAGAAATCGTTGAGGAGAACCAGCTCCCAGAGGGTTGGGATTCAGAAAACAACGCCCCGGCCAGGGCATTTGGCGACCAATGGCTAAACCAAGCACGGACTGCAATAGTAATTGTCCCATCAGTTATTGCCAGATTAGACCAAAACGTCCTCGTTAACCCGCTTCATCCTGATGCCAAAAAGGTCATAGTTTCAGAGCCTAAAAAAGTCATTTGGGATAAGCGATTATTTCAGTAAAGCTCTATCACAATAGAAACAATACGTTAATACATTTCCCCATAGCCGACATTGGCTCAAATCGACCAATTTGGAAAGATCGGCCATTTGCAGAAGATTGCCTTTCGATCATCAATGACAGCATTTGAATGGATATTTGCCGACCATTTCAGCTTATACCTAGGTGCTTAATTGAAAAACATAACTCGACTTCGTTAAGCGCATCCTGTTTGATTAAAACTTGCTTGATATATTTTAGAATCTGGATCGCTAGTCCATACATAGTTTTAAGGATTCAATTACGTTATAAATTGCAAGTCATTTGACTTAGAACCATAAGTCATATCACCTGTTTTTTATATTTATTTTATTTGCATTTAAAATTAATTACTTATAAATCAAAGTGTTAACAACTGGCATGCCTTTTGCATTTCATATCTAAGAACGCTATAGCATTAGCTTTCTTAGATTTTATGAAAGATAACGACAACAAGGTATTTTATGAAAAAGACACTTTTATTCGGTGCAATCTCGGCAATTCTTACGAATACGGCAGTGGCGGGTGAACTGGATCCCTTATCAGCCGCAGAAAGACACCAAAAAGCGTATGAATATCGGGAACAACAGGCAAATAATAATTATCTCAACCCGCCTGCCTTGCATCCCAATAATGGCGATGAAACCAACGTGCCAGATTATGCGGGACAATTTCACAAAACCCTACCGCATGACGCTAACGGTATCGTCGATAGTGCTGCCTACGAACAATTGTTGGAGGCCATCCAAACGGGTAGCTTTGCTGCTTTTGAACAAGTACCCGCAGGTGGCCCGGCAAAATTGGCCAATCCTATGGCTGCCCAAGTCTATGATTTGGAAGGTAGAGATTCCCACGATTACGGCATGAAACCGGCACCCGCGCTTGGCAGCGCCGAGGCTGCGGCTGAAATGGTTGAGGTATATGCGCAAGCCCTGTTGCGTGATGTGCCGTTCAGCGAATACACCTCCAATAAAAACATCATGAAAGCAGCTAACGAGCTGGCGAATTTGATCGACTTTACCGGCCCAACCAGTGCTGAAATGTTGTTTAGAGGTATATTTGAAGGCGATCAGACAGGGCCGTACATTTCGCAATTTTTATATCAAGACATCCCCACCGGTCCCAAATTAGTCGATCAAAGATATACGCGCTACAAAGCGGGTGACAATTTCATGACCACTCCGAGTGAATGGCTGGCAATTCAAAATGGCGAAATGCCAAGCGAATCAGTAACCATTATGCCAGACCGTTATATGCGAACCGGCCGTGATTTATCGAGATATGTGCATCAGGATTTCACTTATCAAGCATACCATAATGCCGCATTGATTTTACTAAGCTGGGGACCAAGCGTTTGGGATGATGGTAATCCCTATAAAACAGCAACCCGGCAAGGAGGCTTTATCGATTTGGGGGCGGGTGAAATTCTCGATATGGTAGCCAGGGCCGGTAATGCTGCCTTGAGGGCAGCATGGTTTCAAAAATGGAATGTGCATCGCCGCATTCGTCCCGAAGCATATGGCGGATTAGCCCAAAACAACCCTGGTTTGTTACATACTCAATTCAATTCGTCCATTGTTTTGAATTACGTGCAGGAGAAATATGGTAACAAGTTGTTACCCATGGGTTATCCGGAAGGCGGGCCTACACATCCGGCTTATCCCGCTGGTCATGCTTCTATTTCAGGCGCTTGCGTGACAGTGCTTAAAGCCTTCTTTAAAGAAAATGCCATTATCCCTTCACCGGTACAGCCTACTAGCAACGGCAATGATTTAGAGTCAATCGCCGATGTATTAACGATCGGTGGTGAACTCAATAAATTAGCGTCCAACATAAGCTTGGGACGTGATTGGGCCGGCGTACATTATCGCAGCGATGGCACTGAAGGTATGCTGCTAGGCGAGGAAGTGGGTATTGCCATTTTGAAAGATTGGCGCGATGCTCATCCCGAGGCGCCTGCACTGACACTGAAAAAATTTGATGGGCAAGAAATACAGATATAATGGGTAGCAAGGGTGGGCATACATTAAACGTATGCCCATTTATTCAATTATCTTGAATAATCAAAAACCTTATCTTTCAGTAATGAATTGCTACTGCTAAGCGAGTAATACACAAAAATAACTGACTGGATTTGATCAATAAAGCGACATTTAAAAATGTGGTGTCTATGACGGGGTTTGGGTCGTAACCAGATGTTCAGCCGATTTAAAATGAATTATTTCTTTGCTTCCGCTTTAGAATAATTATCTCATCCCCAAGGATATCTTAATCCATGGCTTGATTCAGACGGTGTCATTAGTTTTGATTTTAAAAAAATAGTACACAGCACAGAGTCCATCAAGGCAACAAAAACCCTTCTAAATCGGATTAAGGGTTTTATATTGTCGATTTCATCCCGGTTATCAACAATGACGACTCCCTCAATCAGGAGTCCGTTATGCGTTGCATCACTGCCTGTTTCGTCCTCATCGCGCTATTCGGCACGGCTGCAAACAGTGAGCCGGTAGTCCTATTCGACGCCGGCAACACGCGGCCAATGCCGGACCGTGTGCAAATAACACTCCCGAACTATCAACAATCCCTATCTTTACCGGATTTCCCCCAAAACTTCGATCCGCTGCCGGTCCGCAGTCACGCGCTGACGCCGGGGCCGGTCCAAGCGCGTGTCATCGATCGGCCCGGACTCGATCGCCCGGTGTTCATCATTGGATATGACGAGTTCTCGCTCGATTGGCTTCGGCATAACCTGGAACAGCTAAAACGGCATCGTGCGACCG
>NZ_JBNGHF010000095.1:0-7166 GCF_050611805.1 Methylotuvimicrobium sp. | reverse complement strand
CTTTCACCTTTCACCTTTCACCTTTCACCTTTCACCTTTCACCTTTCACCTTTCCCATCAACTGCCTCAAATAGACCACAGGTATCGCATAGGTAATACCGCTAGGCTGGGACAGCACTTGCTCCTTACTTTCCTTGACGAAAACTTTGTTAATGATACCGACTACTTCGCCTGATTCAGGATCGTATAATGGGCTACCGCTATTTCCCGGATAAGCCGTTGCATCGAGTTGAAACACATCATAGGGGTTACGTAAGCGCTTAAGCATTTTTGTGTTCAATTGCCTAGACTGGATAACCGGAATCGCCATCGGAGTAATAGCCGACACAATACCTCGATGCGTCACCGGAAAAAGACCAAGCACCATACCTATCGGATAACCGGTAAAGGCGTACAACTCTCCTTCTTTTACTTTACTAGAATCTCCAAGCCTCATCGGCAGCAACCGGGCATTACCGGACAGCTTGAGAATGGCCAAGTCATGTTCGGGATCGGTCGCAATCTGTCTTGCCTGAACCATTTGATCCTTTCCGTCACGACGAATAAAAACCGCTAAAGACTCCAAATGCCCTTCATCCAATTCTTTTGCTACCACATGTGCGTTGGTAATAACCAAACTTCCATCGCCAACGGCAAAACCAGTTCCTAAAAACAACCCTCTGGGGCTGCGCGTTCGCTGAAAAGTACCGACAACGACTATGCCGGGCTTAATTTTTTCAATCGTAGCAGGTAATGAATCGGATGCTAAACTTAAAGCCGACCACATCACACCGAAAAAAACCGCTAAAACAACCCCAAAAAAACCATAACTTCGACGCCGACTATTCAAATCAATTCTCCAATTCCACTCAATGCCCACTCTATCATTGTTGCCCAAATCCAAAAGCAGCCCAATTCACTATTCTCTATTCTCTGCTAACTGCTAACTGCTAACTGCTAACTGCTAACTGCTAACTGCTAAAATACTAACAGCCCTATTGCAAACGTTCACCAAAAAGAATTATCGAACTAAAACTTATCCGATGCTTGGTGGCGCTTCGATTATTCTGCTAGCATGTGCAACGCTTGGAACATCATGATCGGAAACCATCCAACAACCCGGTTACAAAATATGATCAGTTATCCTCCTCATTTATCTAAATCGACTCATGCAACAGACGCCCTCGAATTGAGAGAAACATCAATGCTTTGGCTATGCGCCGGCTTGTTGATTTTGGTTTTTACTCCGACAATCTTCTGGCTTATCGAACGCTGGACGATGAGCGTATGGCATAACGGGCACGGCATTCTGGTCGCCTTACTGGTTATTTATCTAGTCTGGGGAGAATTAAAAAAACGCAAGAACTTGCCGAGAAGCGCCAATCCTTGGGGATTTGCGATACTACTTCCGGCGCTAGCGGCGCATATGCTGGATACCGGCATGCATACCCAGCTATTGTCGGCCGCAGCACTTTTTTTGGCGCTACCGGGGCTCGCGCTGCTGTTTCTGGGCACCGAACGCAGCAAAGCCATTATTTTTCCGTTGGCTATACTCTTCCTCACTCTTCCGATCCCATTGGTATTTACCGAATCGATACACATGACATTGAGAATCATCGCCACGAAAAGTGTGGCGTGGTTACTCAAATTATTCGGTATTCCGGTTTATTCGTACGGAACAGTTCTGCAAGTCGAAAACGGCGTACTGCAAGTCGCCGACGCCTGCAGCGGCTTTTCTACGCTATATGCGGCAATCACGATCGCGATTTTAACGGCGTATTTCTGCAACAGCATTCGCCGGCGAATCTTACTGCTACTCATTGCCGCGCCGCTGGCCGTTGGCGTTAATATCGTTAGAGTGCTGGTGCTGACTCTGCTTGTCAACTGGTTCGGCTTGGATGTATTAAAAACCTCGGCACATGAAATTTCCGGCTTAATGACTTTTATGATTGCATTACCGATTATTTTCATGATCGGCCAAAACACTCCCGAAACTCCGCAAGCAGAGAATTGACATGCTATCCCCCCGTTATGCATTGCCTGTCTCGTTGATCCTTTCAATTGCCTTAATACCGACTGTCATCCACAATTATTTCAGCTTAACGGATCTAGACAGCCGTACGGTACAAGCCATAGAACAGGATCTGGGCCGGTTCAGTTCGCATCCGACCAAAAGAAATCCGAATTGGGGGGAGCTGACCTTCGGTGCCAGCGAGTGGATTGAACGCAGTTACCAAGACGGCGTAAGCCGACCGGTACGCCTATTTGCCGCACGGGCCTTCGATCATAAACGCCTCTATCATCATCCTGAACTGGCGCTGTCCTATGGCGGCGACTTCGACAACCAAGGGCTAATCATTCTTCCTGGAGAACCGCGCATTCCGGTTAGGATTCTTCGAAGTAGAAGTGGAAAAGGATTGGTCGCTTATGCATTACATTATCAAGACCGCTTTATCGAAAACCCGATTCTGCATCAGATTCAAGAATCATTGAAACTGCTGATAAGCCCGAGAAAGCCGATCACACTGTTTTACGTCTCCGATGCTCATACGCCTGTCGATAAGGATTTTCAAGACACACCGGCAGCCCTGTTGTTGCAAATGACTATCGCCGACTTTCTAGCTCAGCCTGAATAGGATTGAGCTTTAAAATCGTTTGAAAATGTTGTTTTGAATTGTTGAATAAAGATCATGCCGTCCATGGTACGGTGAGGTTGAGCCGGCATTCACTTCACGCCGGCCCAAAAAGAAGAGACTTACTGGTAAACAGGCTTTCATTACTAAGGAATATGCACAAAATAACTGCTACAAGTAGTAGGCTTTGCGGTGATTCGGTGACTCGCTTGACAGGACGCCGTGAACCCAGCACCTAAATTCCATAGGTCTTTGGCAATGATTCAAAATCATGGCTTAATTTAGGTGCTGGATGAATTATCCACGGTAGTTAACCATAGCCAATGGACTATGGAATTTAGGTGCTGGGTGAATACTTCCATGTAGGCTTGACGGCGGCTTTCCCTGCCACCGACACCTGTCAATCGAGCCACCGAACCCCCTCCCAGAAGTTATCGAAGTTATTTCATGCTTGTTCCTAAACGGTCGAATTAACCACCTTGCCATGAAGGCCATAAGCCTATTAGATCTCCCTTTGGCAAATCTTCTAGGCCTACTTGATTGCCTTACGGTTAAAAATCCAAATCAAAGTCATCGATATCGCCGAACTCTTCTTTCAATTTGCGTTTTTCCCAATAAAGCTCAATTTTTCTGCGCGCATCTACTTTGTCATAGGCCGATTTAGCTTTTTTACCGGCGATCAATTCATCTGAATCATCGATGCTGCCAACCTCATCTTCCTCATCTTCAAAATCCATATCATCCGACAAAACATCAGACGTAGATCCTGCCATAAATAATACCCTCAAGAAAAAAATTGCTTTTTATCGCGATATTTTTCAAATGTAAAGTATTTTTTAAGGTTCAAACCCAACAATCTTTCCGCATCGAAAACTTACGGCTGACATACTGTTGAAAAATGTCGCTACGGGATATCCGTTTTGCTCCGACTGGCAGTCTCCGACGAAAATTCTCGATACTGATTCATCAACGGATCGGAGCGTTATTTTTCAGACCTTCCGACAAATTTCAGAACAAGGTTAGAAATATAATTGTCCGCGCATCATGAAGGTATCCAGATTGTTCGGTTCGCTGCCGTCAGCTTTTGTCACGGGCGAATCACTGATATCCAACACCCTGTCGTAGTTAGCCATGAAACGGATGTTCTTGTTGACATACCAGTTCAGAGCGATCGTCAAATTACTCATTTGTCCGCCCACGATATCGGCATCGTTCAGATCGGCCTCGGCATAACGTGCCGCAAGTTCCCAAGCACCGATTCCGCCGTTTTTGAAGCTGAAGTCTTGATTAGGATGAACATGATAGAACTTGCCTTTTTTATAGATGCGCGACTCGCCGGTCAGCGTCCACGAAGCTTCGGTATACCAGCCGTCGAAATCCAGGTTACCTTCACCCCCTTCTCTGTCCAACCACATGTGTGTGTATTCGCCGCCGACAGTGAACGGTCCGTAGAGCGCATTGGCCTCCAAACCGACCATCTTGATGTTATTGGTATCTTCAATATTGCCCGTGTCGAGCAACTTTAGATTGGACATGTGGCTGGTTTCATACGAAAACTTGACGGGATCGTCGTTGACTTCATCCTTGGCATCCGGCACGCGATAGTTACCGGCGACGCCCAAATGGATCACTTTATCCTTTTCCTGGATAGGTGCATAGGTCAGACGAGAGTTGATCGCCCACCCTTCGTCGGCTTCTTCATTTTCTATATTAGGATCGACGGTTTCGCCGTAAATACCGACCTGAGCGGTATAATTGTCGCCGAAACGCGATAGATTAAGACCGATGGCACGATCGACAGTCGGCCCGTTGAGCGTATTCATCAACGAGCGCTCCATGAACATCATGTCATTCGAACTTTCCTGCAATTCGCGGCTGAATGCTTGTTTTTGCGCACCCAGCGTCACTTCCATGAAGCCAAGCCCTTTGTAATTGACGAACAAGTCCTTGATCGCAACGTCATTGTCGGCAAAATCGACCTGCGTCTTGAAATTCCAATCCCTGAAAAATGTTCCTAAAAACTCCATACGCGCGCGGCGAATCTCGGTTCCGTCGTTGGCTTCGACGTGGGTATCGGTTCCTCGTTTGACATAGCCGTCGCCGCTGCTGTACGAAGCATCGGCATGAATACGACCGGCCAGATTGAATTTGAAATCGCCGTCGACGGTTTCGAATTGAACGCCTTTGTGATCCAGCTTGACTTTGACATCGTTTGAAGCCAATTCTTGCTTGTCGGCTTCCGACATTTTTTCTTTTCCCAGGAGATAATCGTATTGTTCTTGAGTAATTTTTTCATTGGCCAATAGTATGTCAAGCAAGTCTTTGTCGGTGGCATTGGCCGAATGGCCGCCTAAAACCGTGAATAACAAAGCGCAGGTTGACACGACGCTCTTTAAATTGTTTGCCATGAGTTTCTCTTCAATTCTTATAATTAACATCGATCGAGGTTCGGTTCGTTCTACATGTTCCCCGTAGACAAGAAAATCCTTGCCCCCTATATGTAACGGTTACACCCGTGAGGATGTCTGGCGGTTATTAAATGACATTTTTGTGACATTTTTATGACAAGTACCGATTATTAATTCACTCAGCTCTTTAACACCCCAAATAAGTGCTACGCGATTTAAAGGAATTGCCGCCGAATTTTAGACTCTCCAGGATTTCCCGTGGCAATGTATATTGATAACTTTCACAAAATTAGAATACGTTTAAGTTGCTGATAAAAAGTTAATTTTTATTGTCTTTGCCATGTCAAAACGCTGGTATTGCTTCTACTGCGGGAAATCCTGAAGAGCCAATTTTTATTGAACGAGAAAAGAGAGATAAATGCGGACGGGCCTGATTTCTTAAAACTTTACGCAGTCTGAACAACTACATCTGTAAGAACCGCGTTGATAGGACCCAAGCATCCTAACTACCGACACCCGCAGCGACCGAACGGTATTCCTGGACGTCTAATTGACAAGCCTACGAGGCATTCAGTAAACTGCTTAAACATGCCATTTTCACAGCGTGTCGCAAGAAGGTCCTACCCGTAACACGAGACCGTCGATCCGATTTTTTTCCGAATCATTCGTTCAGCGAAATTCACGAAAATCGATTACATCGACGCCGATTCGAGAATCTTGCCGTAAAAGGAACTACCCGTCATGACTCATCCGATCATCGAATCATTTCTACGTCACTCGATCGAACGTAAGGATTACCAAGTTGTTCGGCAATTTTTGGAGGAGTTTCAACCGGCCGATCTATGCGATCTGATTCAGCAAGAATCCTTGCCGACCGCGCTGGATATTCTGAAATTTTTATCTTACGAACGACGCGCAAGGGTGTTCGGTTATCTACCCAATACGCTGCAGGAACAACTCGCCGCGGAAATGAGCGATGACGACGTATCGTTGCTGTTGAAACACATGGACGCCGACGAAGGTGCGGATTTATTAAATCTATTGCCTGAAGAACGCCATGACGGCGTGTTACGTTCGATCGCCAGAAAAGAACGCGAAGACTTGCGCCGTTTGGCCAGCCATTCCGAAGGCACCGCCGGCGCAATCATGACCAGCGACTATGCGGCGATCCCAGCCCATGTCAAAGTTAGCGAAGCGTTAAATATAGTCCGCACGACCGCCCCGGGCGCTGAAACGATTTATCAGATTTTCGTTACCGACGGCCAGCACCAGCTTTTAGGCACGGTATCGCTACGCGAACTGATTTTGGCACCGCAAACGGCCAAAATCCAAGACATCATGATGACCGATATCGTCACGGTTTCGGTCGATGCCGCGCAAGAAGACGCGGCAAAAATCATTAGCCGCTACGATTTACTGGCCTTGCCGGTTATCGATAGCGAAAGCCGTTTAGTCGGCATTATTACTTATGACGACGCGATGGATGTCGCCGAAGCCGAAGCCACCGAAGACATGCATAAAAGCGCAACAATCGGTAATCTGGAAGGCAATTTTCGAGACGCTCGGCTACTCACGCTTTATCGCAAACGCATCGTTTGGCTCATTTTACTGGTATTCGGCAATCTATTCTCCGGAGCAGGAATTGCTTTTTTCGAAGACATGATCGCAGCTTACGTCGTGCTGGTATTTTTCCTGCCGGTTCTGGTAGGCAGCGGAGGTAATGCAGGATCCCAAGCGGCGACCTTAGTTATTCGCGGCTTGGCGACCGGTGACGTCGACCTTAAAGATTGGGGCCGATTATTGGGAAGGGAATTGGTTATCGCGTCCGGTTTGGGCTTGACGATGGCAATGGCTATTTCTATGGTCGGTCATTTCCGCGGGGGCGATGAAATTGCGCTGGTCGTCGGGTTAAGCATGGTGTCAATCGTGATCGTAGGCAGTCTAGTCGGCATGTGTTTACCGTTTATACTAAATCGCTTAGGCTGGGACCCTGCCACAGCCAGCGCCCCGCTAGTCACAACGATTGCCGATTCGGCCGGCGTATTAATCTACTTCTCGATCGCAACGGCGATACTGGGGTTGCCGGTTTAGGGTGAGCGGTGAGCGGTGAGCGGTGAGCGGTGAGCGGTGAGCGGTGAGCGGTGAG
>NZ_JBNGHF010000094.1:0-7723 GCF_050611805.1 Methylotuvimicrobium sp. | reverse complement strand
GTCATTTAAAATTATAGCTCAGTATGTAGCTTTATTAGCTACTGGCCCTATATGTTCGGCATGTGTATGCACATCGGACAGGCAGAAACCATCGATCCGGAATTAACCGCGCTGTTCAAGCAACAGCTGGATACCCGAGAAGAAGTGCAGATCCAACAGAGCATGCCGGTCGAACTAGACGCCGGTAAACCCGGTTTAGAACAGGCGGTCTTGTGGACGATCATTGGGCCGACCTATTGGCGGAACCAGTTAAGCATTGTGTCAAAACAACAGAATCAATCGCAGATTCTGGCGACGATACCGGTTACCGGCATGGTGGACGGATTTGGTCCCGCTCAATCGAAAGGAATGCTCTCGGTCGAAACGAAAGTTCAGGGTCCGAGCGATCCTTTATGCTGTCCAACGCAGGCCCAAGTGCTTTACTTTCGTTATCGGGCAGGGCAGTTACAAGAATTAGCACCCGACTCAGAGTAAAGCGTCATGAAGAAAGCCAGGCAACTGATCATGGGCTTGTTCATCTCAGGAGTGGCGTGGGCGGCTTCCGAATACAGCGATTACTTGGCGGCGCTCAGTGCCAGAGAATCCAGCAGCAATCCCACCAGTGTCAATAAATACGGCTTTTTAGGCAGTTATCAGATGGGGGAGAGCGCGTTGATCGATGCCGGTTATTATCTCAAAGATCACACGCCGGATATCAATGACTGGACAGGCACCTGGACCGGGAAGAATGGGATACACAGTAAAGCCGACTTTTTAGCGAACGCGGCAGTACAAACCCAAGCGATCAAAGATTACAACATCAAGCAGTGGGGCTATATCAGCAATGTAGGCTTGGATCACTATGTTGGCCAAACGATCGCCGGTATCGTCATGACCGAATCGGGTTTATTGGCAGGCGCTCACCTGGTCGGGGTCGGAGGGCTTAAAACGTTTTTACAATCCAACGGTGCCCAAATCCCCAGTGATGCCAATAACACCGCCATTACCCATTACATTTCGACGTTTAATGGGTATAACCTGGCACCGATTACCGGCAATGTCACCACCGGAGGCAATGCCGGTTCCGGCAGTACGGGGGGTAATGGCAATAATGGCGTTCAACCTCCAGCCCCCACTGTCTGGCAACCGCTGATAAACCCTTCGGCTGCATTCACAAACAGCGCCGGCGGCGTCAGCTATCAAGAACTTAAAACTGCGATACAGTCGATTATCGCAATCCTACTGTTTTTATGGATCGCCTTTGTAAGCTGGAGTCAATTCAAAATGTGGGGCGAAAACAGTATCTCGATCATGGCAATGAAGTCCAATATCGTTCGTGCCACTGCGTTAATGATGCTGTTATTGTTTATTTTTATGCTGTGAGACGGATTGAAATCAACGATCCTCAATCCATCCGCTTCCGGCATCAATCTGAATAAACTATGCAATGTGCGGGAGAAATTGGTAGTGCAATATGAAACACGAGGCATCCCCTAACAGTAGTTTTTTGATTTCATAATCGGTTTTTCTTGCACTTATCCGGCATTTTCATCTCGGATTATTTGATTTTGGGAGAATTTCGCAGATGATATTATCGTAAGCGGACACTCAAAAAATCGAATTTCGTTGGACTTTGGACTGGTAATTTCAGAAGGAACCAGTATCTGCAAAGGCTGATTAGGTCAAACGCGCATTTCGGGATTGTGTAGCACCGAACTTCCCAATGATTAAATGGCGACTGGTGGCACGACTGCTTGTTATAGCCAATCTTCCGTATCCTGATGGCCTAAAATAGTCATGATTTCGACTGTGCCGTCATTGATCCGGTAATAAATACTGTCGGTGCCATACACGCTACGCCTGTACCCAGCACGGATAGAGTCAACGGCCTGATATAGATAAGGCTGTTCAGCGATGTGTGCAAAACGATCAAGCATCCCTTGATGATATTGATCGGCTCTCTGATTACCATGCGTTTTAACGCCGTATAACCAGATTCTCTTCAAATCGGCGCGGGCTTTTTTCGAAAGTTTATAAGAGCCCATCTTGCCGTGCTTCTTCCTTGAAGTTGGCCAATAATTCGTCCGGCTGCTCGTCGATAAAACCGCTCTGTTCCGCTTTAATCAGTTCAGAACGAATATGCTCGATTTCAAGCTGCCGCCGCCGTGCCTGCCGGATAAGGTCGTTAATCGCCTCGCTCTTACTGCTGTACTCTGCACTGGCGACTTGGGCTTTCAACCATTCGTCATTGGGTTCCGATACGGATATGCTTTGTCTTACCATGGCCTGACCTTTCAAAAATAGGTTATGCACCAATATAGCACCAATTTCGCACCACATAAAACAAAATACAGCGTCCAAAAAACAATCGTTTTGTTGAACTCTGGCGGCAAGGCCGTTTTCTATCGAAATTTGCCTATTTTCACTGCAGAATACTGGTTCTAAAAAACTGAGTTCGATTTATTGTTGTTTGATTGCAGGTTGTTACACCTAGCCGTTACGACCTGCAATCGTAACGCCCCAAACCAGCAATCATTCGTGCCGACCTGCAATTATCCGCAGCAAACCAGGATTATTTGCAACTGAAATATGTCACTGTCCATCGGCGGCAGCCGGCCACTTTGAGACATTCAAGGGTTTCAGCGTATGGCAGCTGACAAACCGAAAGCTGTCAGCCTAGCGCACCGGCTTCGAAGAGTTTACATAGCGAAACAAGCAAGTTCCGCTTGCTGTCGCCATGTGGGTGGTGTTTGTATTTTGCAGCGCTCTTCTCCCCAAAATATACCGGTGGGATCGAAAAGAACGTAGTTAATGGCTTTTTCCAGTTCAAGATCATACCAAGTTGGCCACATCACTAAATGGCTGTAGTTGTAAATTTAACCGCATTTTCATTGCCCGAAATATTCAAATTACCATCTATGGTAATGCGTATTTGGATATGGCCCATTTTTTCGTTAATAGTTTTTCTATCTTTGGCGATGGATCGGAGTTCCCTTTCCACCATGTTTTCTCGTTTAATCCTTTTATTTGCTTGAGGATCTCTGGTGATTAAAAAATGGGAAGATAATTTTTGTAGCTTATTAATGTTATCGGCTGTTGGTAAGCTGCTTCGAGTATAGGGAGTTGTCATCGATAACGGCGATTTAATTAACAGCTCTTGCCAAATCTTGTCGTGATAGCCGGTTTCACTACCATGGTGAGCAACCTTAAATAATGAAGCAGATGACAGACTTAATTCGTTAATAACATTGTTTTCGAAAATGGCAGACCAACCTGTCTGTGGATTGCCGGTTTCCTCCAAGTCAGAGCCTAACAGGGCCGAAAAATTACCAAAAGAAAAATGGAGTGCCACGGCATTAAGATTTTCGCTTGTCGGCACAACATTTCTAGTCCGGCGTTTACCTTGTTTTTGTGCCAATTGAGTTAAGGATGCAATAGATTGAGTGACAGCGACGTCGCTAGGCGATAAGGCAACTAGACGTGTTGGTACCGTATTTCTGTAATCAAAAAAAGTATGTCTGTTTTTGACGGCGGAGAAGCGGTTTCTATCTCCTGTCTCGCGGAGAAACTCGATAATTTCTCTAAATTCCCGAATGTCCTTATCGGTATCGGCAAAGATATCCTTTTTATATAGTGCTGCGAGTTGGAAAGCTTCTTTTTTTAATAGAGCGATGGAGCAATACAACTTTGCGTTATGACAAGCCTTTAACAAGGCTGATGCCCCTTCGATATGGTCTGAATGCCAATGTGTGATTAAGATACCAATCACTTGTTGGCTTACATCCACCCCGATAGACTGTAAGTAATTAAGGGCAATTGGCTGTTTGGTAATCGGACAAAGGCAACTGTCAATGATAAACCAGCGGCCTTCTCCAAAGTTAAGTACTATACATTCACCAATTCCGGGGCCGAAAAGGGATATTTCAGCGCAAGCGATTTCCGGTGGTGTATTTTCAATCGGCGAGAAAAAAATCAGCGTACTCCTCGGCCAATTTTTCAGCGTCTTGAATTTCTGCCGTTGTCCATGGTGGTAGGCGGCGAAAACGGATAGTTGAAAACCGTTCCCTACTATATTTTTGCCCTTGTCTATAGCCTATGTACCAATCGAACAATGCACCTGGTTCGATAAGGATTTGATCTTTAGCGTCTATTTCGTCTCTTGATAAAACAACCAATTCGTTCGGATTTTCAGAATTGGTGAGATCTTCTAGTTGAACGGTTAATTCTTCCTCGTTCGAACTGACTATGACTCCGCGCCATCGTTGCTTGATTTCTTCTCTTGGCGTCGTGAGATCAATTACATCGAGAGGGAGTTTTTTGCTACGAGGCCGAATTTCTGGCTCTTTTGTAGAAAAGATATCGGTACCATCTTTACCATACCTGTATTCGGTTGGTTCTTGATGATAATTATTAGTGGTATCTTTTTCTTTTAATAAGCTTGCTGTTGCTGTACTCATATTGCGTGACTCAGTTGTGATTCCATGATGTTCTCAGTTAGTTGTTTGGCAAAACTTAATGACTGATCCCAATGATTTTCAAGAACCTTTATCATGGATGTTGCATTTGAATCTTTTAAATCAACATGATTGTTAATGCTAAATTGTAGTGCGTAAGGCCCTGCTTGCGGAAGCACGTTAATTTTTGGCCGAATGTAGCCTTCTAAATCATCTGGTCTAGGAAGATTCATTGTTAACTCCCACAATCCAAGCGTTTTTTGTTGCTGTTCATCCAGTTCACTTACGAAGGTCGCTGCTTGTTTCCAATATTCTTGAGGCGCTAGTTTCTGTCCAAATTGTTTCCACTTGTCTTCATCCGGTATTTTGATTACAGAACTAAAATTCATGCCCATTTGAATAATTGGAGTTTCGCTCAATAATGAAAAGGTATGGATTACCAAATCCTTTATTGATTGGTATTCTGTAGCGAGTGGTGAAAGGATTGAAAATTTATTTAATAATACCGTTAGCTTACGTTCGTTGGGCAATTCCACTTGGGCTAAATCAGGCAAGCTAATAACTTCGTCTTGGCTGTAATCCCATTCTTCAACAATTTCTTTTCGGATAAACCATTCCGGATGAAATATTTTAGGATTCATGCTCCCAATTAGAACGATGCTTGCTTCTTCTCTGATGATTTCCCAATCGCTCATATTCGTCCAGGTCCCGTAAGCTTTGATGCCCAATCAATTGACCACAATCAAGCCCGAATTATAGATGATGAAAAGGCGTAAAATAATTTGAAGTATATGGGTACTGTGTGTTGCAATCAAGCGATTTTATGCTTACTAACGTCAGGAATAAAGTTTACTACGGTCATTAAAGCCTAAGGCACAGAGGTCTGCTTAGGGTCGTTAACGACTTCTTAAATACATAATAACAACAGTAATACACTGTCATCTTTCATTTGCCTTGATGCTGTTATGTCATCAGCTTAAATGCCATTGGATCCTCGCCAGGCTCTAATATTCGCAGAATAATTATTCATCTCCTATCGTAAAGCAGTCGATTGCATGGGGATCTTAGACATAGCGCCTAATATTCTTTTTGATTTTTTCCTTTGCTCGCTTTTGATCAACGAAAAAACTGCGATCATTTCAAACGTTTTGAATAATCCTTTTCGATAAAGCTTGGCTTAATCCAGATCAAAGTTTTGTATCATCTATGCGGCGATTGCGCCAAGATTCTTCATAGCATAATAGGATAGTCGATAGCCAACTATACATAATTATCCGGTCTGCCGTTTTTTTTGGTCACTTTGATTGCTTAAACTTCACGATTCTGCCTCATCGAGAATCAACTAGTTCCAGTTACATGGATAGAGGCTTTCTCGCACACCAATCAAGATGCTTGGATTCATGCTATCGGCATAGCCGAGCGAAGACTCCGTTGCTATTAGCACTCGCCCTAAGCCGATGTTTTCTCGGTCGGAAACAACCATACCCGCATATTTATCAGCATTAGCGTCAACTCTAGAACACAAAGGCATATTGTCTATACTTCAATTAAAAATGGAATCGACTCGTTAAATGGGTACAATTCCACGCAGCTCAATAAATCTCATCGGAACAACAAAAAGGCCCATGAACCTGACCCGAGGTACCTATGCTTTGATGGCATTGATAACAGCATTATTATGGATTGCCCTGGGTAATTTTTTCTCATTGCCGGCTGCATCGGATTGTCCCCGAGGCGACTTAGAAGCGCCGCCGGGATAGATTAAGCGCCCAAGAATCCGAACGAACTGAACGCTTGGCCAGAATCTATGCGACTGCTCAGTACGTTTGGAACTCGGTAGACGATGCCAGGGAATTTCTGCATAAGCCTCATCCAATGCTGCAAAATCGAGCTCCCCTTGAGGTTTCGATGACCGAAATAGGAGCCCGTCGGGTCGAAGAATTGCTCTGGCGCTTGTATTACGGTATTGCGGCTTAGTGAAGATCTACCGGATTGCGGACGGGCGCCATCCTATTTGGGACGGGACAGGCGCGGCATTCATTGGCGGACGATGGAATAGCCCAGGCAAGCCGGTTATTTCTGGTTCGTTGTCATACTCTTGCGCCATGTTAGAAATTCTGGCACATGCCAACACCGGCCGTATTCCTGAAACCCAGCAGTATGTCATCGTAGACGTACCCGGCAGTGTTTCGGTAGAAATCGTTGAGGAGAACCAGCTCCCAGAGGGTTGGGATTCAGAAAACAACGCCCCGGCCAGGGCATTTGGCGACCAATGGCTAAACCAAGCACGGACTGCAATAGTAATTGTCCCATCAGTTATTGCCAGATTAGACCAAAACGTCCTCGTTAACCCGCTTCATCCTGATGCCAAAAAGGTCATAGTTTCAGAGCCTAAAAAAGTCATTTGGGATAAGCGATTATTTCAGTAAAGCTCTATCACAATAGAAACAATACGTTAATACATTTCCCCATAGCCGAGATTGGCTCAAATCGACCAATTTGGGAAGATCGGCCATCAAGAGACAGACACCAGTTTGGTATGGGTGGCTGTTCTTCCTCGTAAAGCTGTCATTCAGAGACATCTAGCCACGCACCTAAACCGACAATGAAGGAAAGTTCAACAGTTGAGTTCACCTGCGTTTTGGAGCGTAGGGGAAAATTGTCAGGTTGTAACGATTTGTTATTCTATTTGGCAACGTTCATTTGGGACAGTCTTTTTTTAAGCGAGTTTAGGAGTGCTTGTTTTGCATATGGCTTCATCTTTTTCCATTGCCGGGATTCTTCTTGAGTGCGACCACACCCAATGTACCACTCGCTAGGGCCGGAGTATTTACAGACATCGATACAAGGAGTTTTCTTTTTCACTTTCAATGTTTTATCACTCAACTCGACCTAATATATTATCTATACTGGCCTCGAGTTGCCGAAGCCTGTTGAACTCTTCGAGAAGACGTTGCTCTAGATTTTTGAAATTAAGAGGTAGGAACCTAGAACATATGTTATTTCCCTCACCGATCACGCTATAGCCCTTCCAGCTATTTATTCGATCAGCTTCTAGCGTTAGAAGCTCTTGAATAAACCTCTGCTGTTGTGGACAGTCCTCTTCTGCATGCAGGTGAACAGGGAATTCTTTTTTCTGTATCTGGGGGGTTTCAATATAGGTTTCAAAATGGACTCCGCCCTGGTTATGGTTATGCCAGTTCTCTTTATAGAGGTGCAGATAAGGACCACGATTATATATAGGGCCAGTAGCTAATAAAGCTACATACTGAGCTATAATTTTAAATGAC
>NZ_JBNGHF010000093.1:0-8636 GCF_050611805.1 Methylotuvimicrobium sp. | reverse complement strand
CAATCCCGACTCGCTCGTTCAATTTTTCTTGATTGTCGGGAAGCTAGAGCTTCCTGAACAGGTTACCCAAGCTGGAGCTTGGGTAACAGCATATTTTAGTTTTTGCGACTACGACTAGCCCCTGCTCGGACACTTGACTTCGGTAAGCTGAAGCATCTTGCTAATCAGGTAGTCGGTTACACTATCGGCTTGCTAGTGCATTAAAAAGTAAAGGAAAACTCTCGCTTTTGCTGTCAAAAAAGCGAGAGCTGTTCCGGCGCTTGCTCGATTGGTTTTCGTCTGGCGCCATAAAACACCTCTATTTTTCCGAATTGTTTGTCGGTAATTTTTAGTATTCTGACTTCGCCGTCCGGCGGTAGTTTCGATTTGACGCGTTTCAAATGTACCGCAGCGTTTTCATCGCTGGCGCTGTGCCGCATGTAAACCGAATACTGCATCATCGTAAATCCGTCGTCGAGCAAAAATTTGCGGAATTGCGCGTATTCTTTTCGGTCCAGCGGCGTTTCGGTTGGTAAGTCGAACAAGACGATAACCCACACCGAATTCATCCCTCCAAACGTCATAAGTCGATCGACAACGGTCGAGGGAAAACCAGTTTAATCGATTTATCCTCGAACGCCCTCTTAAAATCCGCCAACAAATAATGACACGCCACCATCATCGGCATGTTCTTCCGGTTCCATTCGACCGGAGCATTCAATAATTTCAATAATGGCTGTTTTGTATTTCGATCGACTTCTGGCGACGGGGTATTGTAGTTTTGCAGATAAACCAGCCAGTCGACCCAGGGACGAAGCGGTTCCATCAGATCGTCGGCCAAACACAAGTCATTGTATTGGTTACAATGCTTGATGCCTATCGTCGGGTGTAGCCCGCCGCCAACAATCGCACGCGCTACCATAGCGCGCATCACGGCATAGCCGTAATTGAGCAAGCCGTTGATGCCGCCGGCTTCCGTATCGCGCCGAAAATCGGGGCCGAACAATAGACGCCAATATTGTTGCGCAGCTTGCGCCTCGATATTAGCGCTGTCGCCAAGTTTGACTTTGCCCAGCATTCGTTCCAACGGTTTTGTATTTCTGTCCAACTGCTGTAAGACGTGAATTTGATTGGCGATTTTTTCCAAGACAATGCGCTGCCATAAGCGTTTTTTGATCGGTACAGTCAGCTTGATTTGTTGTTGCAATACTTTGCTGTGCAAGGTATGACCGTCGGTCAACGGCAATATCAATGCATAGGGCAAATGCCGCTCATCGCAGAATACGACGGCGACATTGTTGTGCTGGCATTGTATCAATGCGGCTTGCGTCAGCACGATCGCCGGATGCTGTAGTATCAATACTCCTAAGTCCTCGATCGGGATTTGCGCGATCGTTTGTCGGTTCTTGTCGATGCACAATTGGCTGTGTTGCGAATGCAAATAGGCCGGTTCGCTGATATCGACGATGCGTTTGATCATGACAAGACCTTTCCGATAGCGTTGATACGATGTTTTTTTAATCCGGACATCATCAATGCTTCAATTGTTGAATACCTGTCCGCTAATGTTTCTTGATCGTTATTGAGCGTTGCAGCCGTATGTAGCCTTAATTTGATTCGTTTTTGTTCTCGTTCAAACTTTTGGACTCGGTAAAATACCCGCTTGCTTTCACGGTCGATGCTGACGATTTCATTGATGTGCAGCGCCATCATAAATTCATACCGTTCACCATGGTCGGTTTTAATAATCGATTGCTTGGGTTTGCCGATGCCCCTCGCACGGTGGCTTGCCTCCATCGTCGTGACGAACTCGCCGTGAAATTTGCCTGTCTCTGTATCCCTTAGAATTTCGACATGATGCAAATTTCCGTAAGACAACCATTTGAAGACCTGGCCTTGCTTGTTCTTTGCGCCAAATTTGGTTTTTTGCAATTTCGCCAAAGTCGTCTTCGATTGCAACACACGAACGCGCTTAATCGGCGTCTTTCCATCCTTGTGATAAACGGTGACGCCGTTGGCAAAGGCTTCTTTAGGTTTTCCGTCGAAGCGTTGAAGATGGCGTTCGACTATTGCTTGATTATCGGATCGATGATTTTATCGCCTTGGGTAAAACCACCGTCTAAAACTTTTCGATTGACGTTACCGATACCTTCAATGAAGCCGGCTCCGGTCGCTTCGTGCAATTCTCCGCTCAATTTCCGTTGCGGTGAATGCGATACGATCATCTCCGATAATTTTTGTTGCAAATCGTTCCGCAAATTCGGCCATGGCGGATCGACTTGAAGATCTCGCATCATCAGTTGCGAACGCTGCCGCTCCAATTGCTTGGAGGTTTCAACCAAATTCCGGTAAAAGCTTCGGTCGATACTAGCAATGGCCAACGCATCTATTGCGTGATGACGATGATCGCTGCGGTCTTTTTTGTCATTATCGCCGATCAAATTATTCAACCCCCATTGATGACGCACCCAAGCGGTCGTTTGGCCTTTGCTGACCGAAATATCGGATCCTAGCGGCTTCAAATATTGCAGTGCAACCCTGCTCAAATAGCGCGTATCATTGAGCTGATTGGCGATGAAATCGCGTTTTTGTATTTCCGCTCCGGTCATGAAAAAGCGCCTTTTTTTCGCTTGCAGCGATTTAGGCCATCGGTCGAGCGCCTGGACGATTTGATTCCATTGTTTTTCGTTGCCGCTAAAAGTGTCGATCGGCGTACGCTGGCCTTTGTTACGGTTTTCTTTCGCGTAACAGACGACTTTATTCATCCAGCGATTCGCTGTATGGCACGATATGATCGATTTCTATTTCGGAGCCGAACAGCGTTGACAGACTGATCGTTTGTCCCGAATAGACGCAACATTGATTTTGATCCCGCCAGAGCCGATATTTGAGTTTGTCGTCGCGGCTGGGGTAACGGCTCAATTGCAGATGCGGATTAAGCCGGCGCATTTCGCCGAATTTTTCGGCGGCTTCGTTGTTTGCTTTCGTGTTGGCTTTTTGTTGTTTGGTGAACTCGGCATAACGTTGTGTGTTCATTTCCAAGTCGCGGGCCATTTCCAGCCGTATTGCGTCGGGTTTTCCGTATTCGGCGATTAGCGCGTTGATCAAGCGCCTCAGCTCGTGCAAACCTTTTAGCACGATCGGATTGGCGATTTCCGGCGGCGGCCCTAGTTTGTCGATAGCCGTTATGTTGTCGGGCTCGTAGTCGTAACCGGCGCTGATGCGGGCATCGGAAAAGATTTCCCCCCACTCCAAAAAGGGCAGTAGTTTTCTGATTGCTTTGCACGATAAGTTGCCGTGACCGGGTTCGAATTCCAGCAAACAAAGATTGACGGCGATTTCCGGACTGAATCGCCAGTGCGTCGTCAAGCGTTTTTTCAGTGCCGATTTTTTCTGGAAAGTCAGCAGGTCTTCGACCAGTGCCTGTTGGCGTTCGGCATCGAAACCGTCCCAGTCGGGCAAAATCTTACGAATCTCGCAAGCCGTGATATTGCCTTTGAGTTTTTTGTCTCCGCGCTCGAGATTGATTTCGACGCTTCGATCGAAACCCAGGGTTTTTCTGATTTTGGGTAGGGTAATGTTGGCTTCACGTTCGAACAATTCGACCAATTTGTTTCGTTGCGCTTTGTCCAGCTTTAACCATCGGTCGGTTTGGCTTTCTAAATATTCCAAATGATTGATGTCTTGCAGGTAGCGGAAGCGTTGGTATTCGAGCCGGGCGATTCGGATTCGATTATATTTCGGTTCCAGCGAGCATTTACCAATGCGGTCGGCTTTGAGTTTCAAAGGCCGCTGATAAAAGATGATACGTTCGATCGTTTCTTTGAAGGCTTCGGTCAATTGCGGATGGTATTCCTGTTGCGTTTGCCAAATGAGATCCAGTTCTTCTTGGTACATCTGCCGATCGGTGCGCAAATGACCGCCATCGTGAGCTCTGTTGCGCCGGCATTGGTGCCGGCCGAAGCCGGCGAGATATTCACCCAGGGTTCGGCAGTTGGCTAAGGCGATTTCCCGTCTCAGTTCGGCTATGTCTTTTTTGAATGCCGATTCTTCCTTAGCGCGTTCGTCGCTTAGGTCTTCGTCTTGCTCGATTTTATTGAGTACGGTTTGCACGTCGGGATCGTCGAGCATGTCGCCTAAAACATTCAATATAATTTCTGGCTGAGGATGAATTGACAGTTCTTGTGGCAGCAAGCCTTGTTGAATCAACGTTTCCAGCATGCGCTGTTTGCGTTGGGCGCGGCGTTGCAAAACCCGCCGTGTCAATCTAGCATCGCGGCGCTTGACGTTTTTCGGTGACGGTGGCTAATTTTTTTGATACATTTTCGCCATTCTTTGAATCTGCTCGATCGCGGCTTCGCGTAAAAAGGCAGGTTCCAAAATTTCGACTTCGGCTCCGTGGCGGAGGATGTCCATCAATAGTTCGCGGTGATCGCCGAACGGTATGTTTAGCTCGTAACTGCCGTCTTCGTGCCAGCAGCCGGTTTGTTTCGGATGCCATTGTTCGTCGGCGACCCAGCGGGCGCGTTCCGGCGTGAATTTTAGCTTTGCGGTGTGTTCGGCTGTACCGGAGAAGATGCCGTAGGCGGCGCTGTAATAATCATCTAACTGCTCTCGATCGAAGCTTTGGGCGGGAACTTCTTGGCGGGTGGCGGTTTTAATGCGTTCCAATACGAAGGTGCGCAGCTCCCTTCTAAAATGACACCACGCGTCAAGGTACCAGTTGTCCCGATAGTAAACCAGATTTTGCGGGGATACGGTGCGTGCGGTGATTTGTCCGTCGCTACGCGCGTCGTAGATCAAGTCGAGACGTTGGCTATCGAATAGCGCACCGGCGATTTTGGAAAACCAAGGATTTCGAACTTTTTGACGTGAGGCGATCGGGATGACTTTGATGCATTCCAGTTTGCGTTCTGCGCTGCTACGATCTAACGCGAGAAGTTTTTCGATCCGGTTTTGCAGTTGGGCGATTTGTTCGCCGAACAGGCCCGGCGATATTTTGCGCAGCAAGGTATGGCAAGTCAGCAGTCCCCATAGTTCCTCGGCATTGAACCATAAGCCGGGCAGTTCGTAAGGATGTTCGCCGGCTTCGGTGTCGTAGTGGTCTCCGTTGCGTTTACGGTCGTATATGATCGGCGCGTCGAAGTGGTCGCGCATGAGTGTTACCAATCGCTTTACGGTCGCTTCGCTGCATTCGAGTTTTTCTTGCAATTGGGTATTGGATATCGGCGTTCGGCGACCGGCGACCGGATAGAATGTTATGTAATTGATAGATTCGTTCGAAGCGGTCCATCGCCGCATCTCCTGGTTTGGTGTCAGGTTTTTTAAGGATTGCGTATTTTCGGGAAACTAATGCTCAAATCTATTGATCTAGAAAAAGCACTTCACCATGAATATCATAAATAATATTAATTTATTTCAATAACTTACTATAGGACTGTATAAAATATTTGTTTCTCCCCAATCATAAAAAGCAGTTAGCATTTGTTGTAAAACGTTCGAAGCATAAAAGACTTTGTTTTCGTTCGGCGATGATATTTCGAAAGAGGGCTTGAGCGCTATTGACACCACTCCGGCGTCAACGAGGTGCGCCAAAATTGATCTTCTTTTTCGAATAGGCGGCGGCTTTCGGTGGGTCCCCAACTCCCGGCCGGATAAGTCGGAATGAAGTCGCGTTCGACTGCCCAGGTTTGCAAAATCGGATCGACGATACGCCAAGCATATTCGACTTCGTCGAAACGCAGAAATAACGAGCGGTCGCCTTTCATGACATCCAGCAATAAATCCTCATAGGCATCGATCGCTTTTTCATCGCTGTTTCGAAAACCGGCATCCAGGCTACTGGTGCGCGTGCGCATTTCCAATCCAGGTTCCTTGACGGTCATTTCCATGCGAATGCGTTCTTCGGGTTGAATGCTCAACAGGACCCAATTCGGATTCATGCACTGCACATGCGTATCGCGAAAAAACTGCAGCGGCGGATGGCGAAAGCAAATCGAGACGACCGATTGACCTTTGGCCAGTCGTTTGCCGGTCTGTAGATAAAACGGCACGCCACGCCAGCGCCAATTATCGATGAATAATTTTACGGCGGCATAGGTTTCGGTAATGCTGGTTGGCGGAATGTTCTCTTCCTCCAAATAGCCTTTGACCTTTTCCTTGCCGACCGTGCCTTTGGCGTATTGGCCGCGATAGGCATGCGCGTGTACCGCCGATTTGGGTATTGGGCGAATCGATTTTAAGACCTTGACCTTCTCGTCGCGCAGCGATTCCGCTTCCATTGATGCGGGCGGTTCCATTGCAACCAGCGTCATCAGTTGTAGCAAATGGCTTTGCAGCATGTCGCGCAAAGCTCCGGCCCCATCGTAGTAGCCGCCGCGCGTGTCGATACCGATATCCTCGGCATGGGTAATTTGAACATGGTCGATGTAGTTGCGGTTCCACAGCGGCTCTAGCATAACATTCGCGAAGCGGAACACCAATACATTCTGCACCATGCCTTTGCCGAGATAATGATCGATCCGGTAGATCTGTTCTTCGCTTAAAAAACGGCCGATCCGTTTTTGCAACGATTGCGCGCTGTCCAGATCGTAACCGAAGGGCTTTTCGATGATAACGCGTTTCCAGCCGTATTCTTGATTCAGTAAGTCGACTTTGCTAAGCGATTCGATGACATTACCGAAATCCTCGGGACTGATCGCGAGATAAAATGCGATGTTTTTGGAAAAATCTTCATCCTTACCCAAGGTAACGGCCAGTCCGCTATAGCATTCCGCTTCACCGAGATCGCCGCGATGATAGGAAAGTCGTTCGCTGAACCGGGCGAATACAGCCTCGTCTATACCTTCACGAACCTTCGCGCCGATCATTTCCCGAACTTCCTCAAGCCATTTTTTTTGGTCCCAAGGCCGTCGACCAATGCCGACGATACGACTGCCTTCCGGCAGTTTGTTTTCGAGATCCAAATGATAAAGCGCCGGCATCAGTTTAATCCGGGACAAATTTCCGGTTGCGCCGAAAATGACGTAGGTACAGGGTTCAGCAGACATAGAATCGACTCTTGATATGCGTGTAATTTAAACGTTGTAAGTAGACGATGCGGTTTTACCGCCGTGCCCGGTCCAGTCGGTATGAAAAAACTCGCCGCGCGGACGGTCGGTGCGTTCGTAACTGTGTGCGCCGAAATAATCGCGTTGAGCTTGCAACAGATTGGCGGGCAAGCGCGCCGTCCGATAGCCGTCGTAAAACGCTAGCGCGCTGGAAAACGCCGGAGCCGGAATACCGAGTTCGATACTGAGTATGACGGCTTTACGCCAGCCGGGTTCGGCCTGCCGCATAGCATCGACAAAGAAATCGGCCAGCAGCAAATTTTCCAAATCGGGATTGCTGTCGTATGCTTGGTTGATATCGTTTAAAAATGCGCTACGAATGATGCAACCGCCCCGCCACATCAGCGCGATTTCGCCGTAGTTTAACGACCAGCCGTAATCTTTCGCCGCTTCGCGCATGAGCCGGAAACCCTGCGCGTAAGAAATGATTTTCGATGCATACAAGGCATTGCGGATGGTTTCGATGACTTTTTGCCGGTTTCCCTCAAAACGGTTGACCGGTTTAGGCAGCTTTTGCGAAGCATTGATGCGTTCGTCTTTCATCGCCGACAGGCAGCGCGCGAAGACTGATTCGCCGATCAGCGTCAGCGGAATGCCCAAATCCAGCGCATTGATGCCGGTCCATTTACCGGTGCCTTTTTGGCCGGCCGTGTCAAGGATCTTGTCGAGGAGCGGACTGCCGTCTTCGTCTTTATAGGCAAGAATATTGGCCGTGATTTCGACGAGATAGGAACTGAGTTCCGCACCGTTCCATTCGGCAAAAATAGTGGAAATCTCATCGGCAGAAAGACCGAGCCCTTCGGACATCAGTTGATAGGCTTCGCAAATGATTTGCATGTCGCCGTATTCGATGCCGTTATGGATCATTTTGACATAGTGGCCCGCGCCGCCATCGCCGACCCATTCACAGCAAGGCTGGCCGTCGACTTTTGCGCTGATCGCCTGCAATACCGGTTTGACTCGGTTCCAAGCATCCGGGTGACCGCCGGGCATGATCGAAGGCCCGTGCCTCGCGCCTTCCTCTCCGCCCGAAACACCGGTGCCGATATAAAGCAAGCCTTTTTCTTTTAGCACCTTGGTGCGCCGGTCGGTGTCGGTAAATAACGAATTGCCGCCGTCGATGATGATATCGCCGGCATCGAGTAGCGGTACTAGTTGCTCGATATAATGATCGACCACGGTTCCGGCTTTGACCATTAACATCACGATGCGTGGCGTTTCCAGTTTCTGCACGAGATCTTCGAGCGAGTAAGTTCCGACGATTTCGGTGCCCTTGGCCGGCCCCGTGAGGAACTCGTCGGTCTTTTCTGTCGTGCGATTGTAGACGGCTACCTTAAAACCATTGTCATTGATGTTGAGAACTAAATTCTGGCCCATGACCGCCAGGCCGATTAAACCGATATTCGCTTTCATATTACGTGCTCCCAAAACCTGTTCTAAGCTTCATAGTAGCACGGGGGCGTTTTTTTGCACGGCTACATTTAAGGAACAACCATGAAATAACTTCGACAAATGCTGAAAGGGGGTTCGGTGGCTCGATTGACAGGC
>NZ_JBNGHF010000092.1:0-9036 GCF_050611805.1 Methylotuvimicrobium sp. | reverse complement strand
AAAGGTGAAAGGTGAAAGGTGAAAGGTGAAAGGTGAAATCGGCGCTTGACAAGTAGTCTAAATGCTTCATCATTTCACTGCTCACTGCTCACTGCTCACTGCTCACTGCTCACTGCTCACTGCTCACTGCTCACTGCTCAACGAACGAAAAATGCTTTCGAATTTACAGTGTTGTTATGTGTTTTTGGCATTAAGCGGAAAGTGTTCTGGATGTTTGATAATTTCCTCCGTTAAATCAACATCAAGATCCGGCCAATAAAAATGCCCGGGAGATTGCTCTTTCACGTTGATAATTGACTTAACTGCCTGATCCCTAAACCAAGGGAATTTGTCGTATGGCATGAATAGTTCTTTATCATGAGCAAGCAGCCATATACCATGTGTTGATATATTTGTTACTTCAACTTCTAAAGTATTGTTGCCATGCGCTAATGAGCTCATTGTAGTGAACCTCCACAAGTGATTCGATTTCTTTCAGTTGCTTTCGGGAATAACGATAGTTCTTTGCCAATTCAATCTCGGGTTCTAACCAAAATTTTGCCTCGCCCTCGCTAGATATTACATGGACGTGCATTCGCTCTTCTTCTCTTGAGAAAAAGAAGAACCTGTAACCATTTTCTCTAAATACCGTTGGACTCATGATTTCAATCTACACATAATGCCCAAAGCTCGCCTAGATCCGAATCGCGAAGCGGATTATGAGGAATAAACGCCTTCATTCGTTCGATTACGTTTCACTAACCGCACCTACGGCCATCTTTCGTTTTCGATTCCGGATTGTCAATCTATGCTCGATGTTTTGCAAGTTTCTCATTCATTAGATAATAGCATTGTTGCAAATACCATCCATGATGTTTCCCGAGTAAAGGAAAGAAGCTAAATGGGATACATCTGCTTTGAAAACATGCAGAAGTTGGGGCTTGACAAGAAGCTGAAATACCCAATCATTTCACTATTCACTATTCACTATTCACTATTCACTATTCACTATTCACTATTCATGACCTTGCTCCAAGCCGGATGGCTTTCAATCTTATCCAAGGCCGATTCTAGCAGGGCCATGCCCGGTTCGGTTCGGTGCCAGGTCGAGGCGCCGGACGGATGGGGTAGGGGAATCGCGTCGGTTCGGTGACCGTGAAAGGTTACGCTGTGAATGCCGCCAACGACGTCGTTGAGCCTTTTGACCGGCATCAACTGAGCGATGGCTAGTTTGCCGACCGGAAGGATTAATTCGGGTTTCAATAAATCGATTTCGGCTTGTAGCCATTTTGCGCAGTTTTCTATTTCCTGCCTATTTGGTACACGGTCGCCGCCTTTGGGATTCTTGCCCGGAAAACAGCGGCATACTGCGGCCATATAAACACGCCGGCGAAATTCGGTTTCATTCAGGCCGATGCTTTCGAACCATTTGAATAAAGTTTTTCCGGCTGTCCAGGCAAAGGGTTTGCCGAAACCGCCTTCCTTGTCCCCAGGGGCTTGGCCGACCAGCAAAATTGGCGACAAGACCGGGCTGCCCGATACGACCGGCCCGGTCATTTCCGGGCATTCCTTGCATTGGGCCAGTGCCGAACGATGCTCGCGCATTAGATGTTCGCGTACTTGATATGAGGTCATGCTTAAAGGTCGATCTCGATGCCGACCGGGCAGTGATCCGAGCCGAAGATGTCGGGCGCGATAAATGCGTTTTTGACTTTGCCGATCAACGTTTGGCTCGTCAATACATAATCGATCCGCCAACCGATATTTTTTGCGCGCGCACCGGCTCGGTAACTCCACCAACTGTAGGCGACAGTGTCCGGATGTAAATGCCGGAAGGTATCGACGAAGCCAGCTTCCAACATTCGGCTGAAGCCATCGATTTCGGCTTGGGTGTAGCCGGCCGATTTATTGTAATTGGCTTTCGGGCGGGCGATGTCGATTTCTTGATGCGCGACATTGAAGTCGCCGCAAGCGATTAACGGTTTTCGGTCATTGAGTTGCTGAAAATAGGCCAACAATTCCTTATCCCAGATTTGCCGGTAGTCGAGGCGCACCAGTTTTTCGCCGGAATTGGGCACATAGACATTAAGCAGAATGAAATTTTCGAATTCGGCCGCGATGACGCGGCCTTCTTGGTCGTGCTCGTCGATGCCGATATCTTGCAGAATTTGTATTGGCTCTTGCTTGGTTAATAGCGCGACTCCGGAATAACCTTTTCGTCCTGCCGAGTTGGAATAGACGTGATAACTGTCAATGCTTTCCAGGGCCGTTTGGACTTGGTCGTCCTGTGCCTTGGTTTCTTGTAACAGAATGCAATCCGCGTCGAGTTTAGCCAGTGATTCGGCAAAGCCTTTGCCCATCACGGCGCGTATGCCGTTGACGTTCCAAGAGATGATTTTCATGAATGAATAGTCCGAAAGAATAATGAATTTAAAAAGCTATGTTTTCCTCGTTTCCACCGCTCCCGCGTGGGAATGCATACCGATGTTACTTCTGCAGTCAAGGTATGGGTTCCCACGGAGGACCGTGGGAACCAGAAACTCGGTGCAACGTCATTCCCGTATTCCGCTGCGCTGCATACGGGCTACACGCTGTAAATCCCATCCAGCAGCGGACTTCATGTGCTTCATGGTTAAACCGCCGAATTTAGGGTTATCGGACATGCTTGAAGAATAACTGTTTACTGCCAATCGATCACGTGGTCTTCCAGATCGTCGACTTCGGATTCTTTGATCGCAAAACTTGAAATCGATATGCCGGCTTCTTTGACGCTGTCTGGATTGCCGCTAACCAAAGGGTGCCAATCGGGTAAGTCTTCGCCTATTGCCAGCAGCCGATAAGCGCACGTTTCCGGCATCCAATCGAAAGCGGTCCATGTCGTCGACTGCTTTAAATCGACGCAGTCGGGCATCAGCCGGGTTCTTTCCTGATAACGAGTACAACGGCAAGTGTTTAGGTCGATCAGGTCGCAAACGGCGTTGGTCAGATAGATCTCGCCGGTGTCTTCGTCTTCCAGTTTATTTAAACAACATTTGCCGCAGCCGTCGCATAGCGATTCCCATTCCTGAACGCTCATGTCGATAAGCTTTTTGGTTTTCCAGAAGCTCATGGGTGTAATCTTTCCATCAAATAACAGAGACAATCTTGTTTGATGACTTTTTCGTCCAGTGTCAGCATTGATGGCATGGCTTTGCGCGTGATGCGCAATTCGCCGTCCTGAATCTTAAAGAATCGATCGCTGATATTTTGCGCATTGTCATCCAAGGCAAGAATCGGAAGGGTTTTTAGGCCGTCTACGGATCCCCAAACGGTACCCGCAGGTATTTCATTAAAGTTCATGTGATCGAGATCTTTATTGAGCAGCAAGTCGGATTTTATTTCTTGAAAACTGAAGGTTATGGATTTGGGGATTTTAACTTGGGCAACCGTATGATAAAGGTCGATGTCTTGCGGGTAAACCGGGTGTTCCGGGAAATCGCTCAAGTTTAAACAACTATTGAGAAATTCGAAAGCATGCTCGATGCCGTGTTGTTGATCCGGTTTACCGCATTCCAAAGTGACCGAAGGGCAGAGTTCGGCGAAGGCGGCCGATTGCACACCTTTCGGACGCGTAAAATAAACGATTAGGCGACCGAATAATGATGCCAGTTGTAAAAATTTGTCATCCAGTTTATTGACGCAGGCGTAATGCGGATTCAATCCGGTATTGTTATGAATATCGATACTCGCGAATACGTTTTTAGCCCGCATAGTATCGACAACTTGTTGGGTCATTCGAATTTCAGGGCAGTCCGGTAATTCGGTTCCGGGCCAGATGCGATTGAAATCGGGTTGCCGGTCGAGTCTTCTCAAGCCGAGCCGGGCGGCTTGCGTATTGCCGAAAAATATCGACACCGAACGGGGCAGCGCGCGGTCTTGGTATTTTTTGAGTAAGGCCTGCGCTGCGAGTAAGCCGGTCGGCTCATTGCCATGCAATAACACTGATATGAATAAGGGTGCCGGGTCTTTTCCGGTTAAATGGATCAGCGTCGGGTTGGGCAGTATCTCATGCAGGGTTTCGGAGGAGGCCGTTAATAGGCCTTCCGGTAAATAATCGAATTGATTCAGTCGCACAGGATTTAATGGAGCAGTATTCATTGACATAGAGTTTAAATTAACAGCCATTCGCTTACAGGCTTGCCTTGGTTTTGGTTGTCGAGATATTGCCGGGTCATCGCGGTAAAGTCGTCCGGGGTGTTCGTCATGTAGTCGCGTTGCCATTGGGAGCCGGTTTGCTTGGTGGCGATTCGGTGTTGCACGATACCGAGAAAGTCTTCGATATCGCAGCGGCTGATGCCGAGGGATTTTAATCCCATTACCGCACGTGCGACGAGCTCGGCTACGAATAATGACTGCATGCGGTGTTTAGTCCCATCAAGCCAGACGATTGGGCTCTCTAAACCGTATCGTGCCGCTTGATAGAAATTATCTTTAGCTTGGCTAAACGGAACCGAGATGCCTTTGTCGATGATTTCATCGCAAAGATTTTTAGTCAATCCATAAAAAAATAAGGCATTGGCGATTGCGTCGATAACGGTCGGTCCGGCTGCGGGTGTTCGATGTTCGATGCGGATATGCGGGGTTCCGTCGTCGTCGAAACCGATCAACGGTCTGTTCCAACGCCAAATCGTTCCGTTATGCAATTTTAAATGCTCGAAAATTTCCGAGACGGGGCCTAAATCTTCGGGCAGTAAGATTGGGAAATGATCTAGGTTTTCTTGAAAGCATTCTAGGATCGTTTTTCTAGCATAACCGGTTCCGAAGCTGACCCGTTTGACCGGTCCTTGCGCGGCGCCGGCATAGCCGCCCGTTTCGATGGCTTGTTCGAACAGCGGGATTCGCGATTCGTGCCAAAGGTTTTTACCGAATAAATACGGAGCATTGCCGCATAGCGCGACCATCGGCGCCGAAGCGATAATCGATGCGTTATAAAAATGATGCGCGATAGCCAGTGGTACCTGGGTGTGGATTTGGAATGACGTCGTGGCCGATTCCATCATTACGTCATAATGGTCGGTTTTCAAATGTTCGATACCGGTGATATCGAGATGTATCGGTTTACCCCGGGAATGCAGGATTTGTTCGTTTAGGGCGCGGTAGCGATTGAGATCCGACATGTTGCCGAGGTTGAGGTCGGCTTGTTTCAGTGTCGGAAGCGTGCCGATCATGATGATGTGGGCATTGCAGCTTTCTGCCTGACGGCGCGCCTTATTCCAGGTTGTTTGCAATTGTTCGGCAAGTCGGCTGCCGAGATTGCCGGCCAGTGGTGTCGGTACGCTGTTGAGTTCGATATTGAACTTTGCCAACTCCTCGCAAGCTAAAGGATCGTTTAAGCCTGACAGGAAGCGATCGTTAATCGGTGCGGGAGCCATGTTATCATCGACCAACCAGGCTTCAATCTCGAAACCGGCGACCGGATGGCGGGTCGAAAAGGCTTGTCGATCGAATAATTTACTGAGGAGTAAAGTTTCCTGAGTCAATTTTCGATGGAACCGGTCGAAATCGCCCAAATCGTAATGCGATGCTGAGATTTCCTGACCCATAATTGTTATCCGGTTGAATTGGAGTCATGTTAATTTCAATCGGCTTAACACGTCAACCGATAGTGGTATTTGTGACCACGCGAAGTACATATTTACTGTGAAAGTTCGTAGATTTGGACTCATTATCTAATTTTTCGATATAAGAAGCTCGGCAGAGAAAATATCGGTTTCGGAGAGGGTGCGGTTGCTCGGCCGACAGGCGTCGGCGGCAGGGACAGCCGCCGTCAAGCCTACACGGACGTATTCACGGCGTCCTGTCGGGCGAGTGACCGCGCCCTCCCCACACAGAGAACTTTCATTTGCCGGGGCGATGGCTAGGCCTTCATGAACGTTACTGCGAAAGTACACGATTCGAAAAGGGTGTGGTTGCTCGAGGACTTGTTAGGACGGGGTTTGCAACTCTGTCTAAACGTTTCGACCGTGGCCAAAGCAAAACGTTCGGAGCGGGTTGAGTAACCCGCCCGCGTGAAGAAAGCACCACATACCATTTCGCAAGTATTCAGGAGTTGTCCTGCCTAAAAAAGGTACGCGAAGCGTACCCTACGACGCGCCTTGAATTTTAAGCGTTTTTGAAAAGGCATGGTTTTTTTCAATTATTAGCGCATACATAACCAATATTTAGGCGTGCGCTTCGAACAAATCCCAAACGGGTTTGATACGCTCGGGTAACGGGTTTAGGCGCCCGAGTTCGACCCAAACGTATTTGGGGTTATGAAAATCCGAGCCTTTCGAGCCGGCCAGATCGAATTTTTGCGCGTATTGCATCGAGGTTTGAATTTCGGCCGGGTCGTTGCGACCGCAGACCACTTCGATCGCGTCGCCGCCGACTTCTTTGAACGCGGCTAATAAACGTTTCATCCAGGAAGCAGTGAGTTTATAACGCATCGGATGCGCTAATACCGCAACCCCGCCCGATTCCTTGATCCAACCGATAGCTTCTTCGAGTCCGACCCATTCGGTCGAGACATAGGCGGGTTTACCTTGGCCGATGTATCGGTCGAAAGCCTCTTGTTGCGTCGTGACATGGCCTTCCGATAACAAAAAATCCGCGAAGTGCGTGCGAGTAATCATGCCGGCGCCTGCGGCAGCTTTGACTGCGTCGAGCGCACCGGGTATGCGTTTCTTTTCGAGTTTGGCGGCGATTTGTTCGGCACGTTCGCCGCGTATTGTTTGCAGTTTGGCTATGCCTTCTTTCAAGCGCGGGCTTTCCGGGTCGATATTCAAGCCGACGATATGTAGGCAGTGTTTATGCCAGGTGGTCGATAGTTCGATGCCCGAAATCAGATCGATACCGGCCTCGGTTGCAGCTTGCTTGGCTTCGGCGAGTCCATCGGTCGTGTCATGGTCGGTCAATGCAAGGGATGTAACGCCTTGCTCCTTGGCTCTCTGAATCAGTTCGCTAGGTGATAATGCGCCGTCCGATGCGGTGGAATGGCTGTGTAGATCGTAGTTTTCTGGCATGATGAAGGTTCAAGGTTCAAGGTTCAAGGTTCAAGGTTCAAGGTTCAAGGTTCGAGGTTCGAGGTTCGAGGTTCAAGGTTCGATGTGATTTAATTCCTTGTGCCTTGCCTCTTGCTCCTTGCCCCTCATTGATATTCACCGTAGAGTTTTGCATAGAGACCTTTTTGTGCGATTAAGGTTTCATGGCGGCCTTGTTCACAGATGCCGCCTTCCTCGAATACATAGACATGATCGGCTTGTTTAACGGCGCTCAGGCGGTGGGCAATAATGATCGTCGTTCGGCCTTCGAGAAAGCGGGCCATCGCTTGATGCAGTTTGTGTTCGGTTTCGGAATCGAGAGCCGAGGTGGCTTCGTCGAGTATCACGACTTTCGGATTTGCGACGATCATGCGGGCGATCGCCATTCTTTGCCGCTGTCCGCCCGACAGGCGCATGCCTTGCCGGCCGACGACGGTGTCAAGTCCCTTGGGCAATTCATCGATAGCGCTTTTCAATTGAGCAATCTCAAGGGCTTTCCAGAGTTCGCGATCATCGACCGGTTTGCCGAGTGTCAGATTCGTTCGAATCGTGTCATTAAACAAAATCGGATGCTGCAATACCGTGACGACATGCTCACGGATAACTTCGAGTCCAATCTGTTCGACCGGGACCTCGTCGTAATAAATGGTGCCGCTATCGGGTGTGTAGAGGCCGATTAGGGTTTGCACCAGAGTCGATTTGCCGCCGCCGCTGGCGCCGACCAAAGCGACTTTTTCGCCGGCCGCTATGGTAAGTTTGATGTTGTTTAAGACCTTTTCGTCGCTATAACCGAAATTCAGGTTTTCGACGCGGATCGAGACTGTTTTTTTATGGCTAAAAGGGTTTTTAACATGTGGATAATGCGGCTCTTGTTGCAGCGCGTTGAGTTTATTGATTCGATTCAACGCGCCTTTAGCGGCATAAAAGGCATATTGGATGCCCAAAATTTCCTGAACCGGCGCCATCATGAACCAAAGATAACCGAATACCGCAAGCATTTGGCCGATACTAAGGTCGGAATAAAACACCATCAGCATTGCCAGTGCGCGGAATATGTCGAACCCGAATAAAAAAATCAAAAAACTCAAGCGGGTTGCCGCATCGCTTTTCCAGGCAAAGGCGGTCGAATAGTCTTTGACCGAGCGCGCTGCGTCGATCAGTTGCAGGCAATAATGTTTCTCTCGGTTGCTCGCTCTGATTTGATGAATCGCTTCGAGCGTTTCGGTCAAGGCTTGTTGAAAGACTCCGTAAGAAGCATTTTCTTTCGACTTGAGGTCCTTTACTCTGGAACCGACCGCGCGCGTGAAATAGATGACGATAGGGTTCAACAGCAAAATAAAGAGACCCAATTGCCAATGCATCCATAGCAAAATAGTTGCTGTGCCGACAATGGTCAGCACGGCAACCAATAAGCGACTGATCGTAGTGCCGATAAAGCTATCGATCGTATCGAGGTCTGTGACCAAGTGCGTGACGACCGTACCGGCGCCCAAGCTTTCGTATTCGGACATCGAAATGGTCTGCAGGCGGCCGATCAGGTTACGTCGAATTCTAAAAACGATATCCTTGGCGATGCAAGTGAATTGTTTGCCTTGTATGATGTGAAACAGGATCGAGATAATGCGCAGCAATAGGCTGAGCAGTAGAATCGTTAGGATATAGAGAATGGGGCCTTGCCAGGCTTCGGGTGTGAAACGATTTATCGTGGCGATGACTAGGCCGGGCTTGTCGAGCAGCACTTCGTCGACTAGTAGCGGCATTAGTAAAGGTACAGGAACACTGGCAATCGTTCCCAGAATCGCTATGATATGGGCAACAAGCAATTCTTTTTTATGCAGCAGCGCGATGCGATAAATATAATTCCAAGTGTATAGTGATGGTTTTTGAATGAGCTTTTTACTATGCACGTTCCGCCGCGTTGACTGAGATAAATAACTGAAATTAGTAACTATTCAGCGCATGCGGTAGGTTGGTGTCAGGCATTGATTTCTAAGGA
>NZ_JBNGHF010000091.1:0-9052 GCF_050611805.1 Methylotuvimicrobium sp. | reverse complement strand
CGGCCTAACGGGGCCCAGGGAGGGGTACCATAAGTTAAACCGAATTGACTAAGCGGTCTAAGCAACAGGATAACATATTGATATGTTGATTATTTTAATGCGTTTGCCCTGCACCGAACCCCCTTCCGACATTTGATGAAGTTATTTCATGCTCGTTTCTAAGCAGCAAGGTTTCTCATTGATGGAAATACTTGTGGCCTTTGCGATTATGGCGATGGCCTTGGGTGTTTTGCTCCGGATTTTCTCGGGCGGTATCAATACCGCAATCGTTGCCGACGATTATTCGTCGGCCGTGCAAATAGCGGAATCTTTAATGGCGCGAGCGGGCGTGGAAACGCCGCTGCAAGCCAGCCAATTTTCAGGTACGGAATTCGATCGTTATGAATGGCTAGTTACCATCAGGCCGGCCGATTTTCAACTGCAACCTTCAGGTAATCAAAACGAATTGCCGCTATTGTATCGCATCGATGTTAGGGTTAGTTGGTCAGAAGAAGGCGCCGAACCGCGCGTTTTCCAATTGAAAACGCTACGATTAGGTCAGGCGGAAGCCGCAAGTAGTCGATAGCCGCCCATGTCTAAAACTCATTGCACATCGAAAAGTACACATCGCGAAGGTCGTGATAGCCAAGATGCTGTTACAATTCCAGCAGGAACTTTTTCACCGTTCCCTCAAGCCACGCTAACGATTTCCAAGAATCAAGCCGGTTTTACCCTAATAGAAATTATGTTGGCCATGACCTTATTGAGCGTCATGATGGTCTTGCTATTCGGCACGCTCAGAATCAGCGCGCAAAGCTGGGAGGCGGGCGAGGGTAAAGTGGCTCAGAGCGGCGAAGCCGCGTTGGTCTATCAATTTTTTCGCAGGCACTTGGGCGTCACGCAACCGTTGTGGCAAGACTTTAACCCCGATCAAGAACGAGCCTTCTCGTTTGTCGGCAGACCCGATGCCCTTCAATTCGTATCGCCGCTTCCGGCCAGTGCGGCTCGTCCCGGTTTGCAAATGTTTAGCGTGTATTTACGGCAAATGGGCGGCGACAAATGGCTTACCGTTGCGGTTCAACCCTTCTTTCCGGAAGCGGAAGAGCAAACGGCGCAGGATGAAGGCGTCGTAATTCTTAAGCATGTGAACTCTTTCCAGGTCGGTTATTTCGGCATGGATCCGCTTTCCGGAGCAAACGGGTGGCAGGATGAGTGGGTGGATAGAGAAGCGTTACCGCGTTTGGTCAGAATTAGGATTGTCCGCGACAACGAATTGTATTGGCCAGATATGTTCATCGCCTTAAAAGCCGCGGCGGATACCGCCGTCGATCCCGAATTTTCGGACGGCATTGACCAGGGGTTCGATTAATGCGGCAAAAAGGTTTGGCATTGGTGTTGGTGCTTTGGGTGCTGACGTTGTTAACGATCATGGCCGGTAGTTTTGCGCTGAGTATGCGCCGGGAATCGTCTATAATGTTCGGTATGAAGACTAGGGCCGAGGCCCAAGCTTTTGCGGAGGCAGGCATTGCGGTGGCGGAATTGATGATGCTGGAAGATGACCCGTTGAAACGCTGGGATGCCGACGGCCAAATTTATGAATTTAGTTTCGATGAGGCCATGATTCGAGTCCGCATTCTTGCGGAAAACGGCAAGGTCGATATCAATCGGGCGGAATTGGACTTGTTACTTAAACTTTTGAAGCACGCACCGATTGAGGCCGATATGCAAACGCAGGTCGCTAACGCCATAATCGATTGGCGCGATCAGGATGACGAAACGCGAGAAGACGGCGCCGAGAAAAAAGAATATCAAGCGGCCGGCTTGAGATATGCCCCCCGTAACCAGGCATTCCAGTCTCTTGAAGAATTGCAAATGGTTTTAGGCGTGGACGCCGTGCTCTACGAATGGTTGGAGCCGTTTATTACTATTGAATCCGGTCAAGCGAGTGTCGATCTTGACAAAGCCTCGGCGGAATTGCGATATATGCTGGAAAGCGAGGACGACTTTGCCGCTAAGCCGATAACGGGCGGATCCGATGCCGAGGATGCCGTTCCTAGGGTCAGATCTTTTTCGCCGACTGAGCAGGGTGGCGAGATGCCGGGAGAATTCGAAATGCTGGACGACGAGCAAGCGCAGCCCGATACACAGGCAAGCGGCGCGTTGACTATCGTTTCGGAGGCCATGGTCGGCGAGGGCGTCACGGCGGGTGTCAAGGTTTTGGTTAGGCGTTCGGATAACCCGGGCGAACCTTTTTCGGTGGCGCGATGGCAACCGATACATTCCAAAGTTCATTCTTTATTCGCCTATGAAATGGAAAATTATTGATGTGAGCCAAGCGCCGTGGCTTGCATAGGTCACGGTCAAAACGTGTAGGACGGGGTTGCAAACCCTGCTTGCCAAGGCCGTAGGGTGCGCATCGCGCACCTTTCCACTAAAACTCGTTTAACGGAAAAGACGTATTATTGTCATTTTTTTCTTATAACCTAAGCTGTTTATGTAACACGGACAAATCGATTTTCATGAGACAGCACGCCAGTCTTAACTTTAAATGAACAGTTCGTATTTTTACCCACTGAAACTCAACTAGAAACAAAACATGACCAATGCTGAATCTTGATGCGAACATTGATCTGGATGTAAAAAAGTTTTTTCGTTGGTGGGGAAGCGAGCTTTCTCATTTATTGCCCGAAGAGATCAAGAAAATTCTTGATCAGCAACAAAGTAAACTGATTTTACGGCCTCATGCCTCCGCATTTTCGTTAACCTATGAAGTCGGCGAAGCGTGCGAAAACCTTGGCGAATTTTCAAGGGATGCGGCGGGAGTCGAGGCGATCAAGAAAATTTTGGCAAAAGATGCGCGCTACGAGAAAACCCAATTCATCGTGCGGCTTGCGCCTTCCGATGCGATTAGCAAGGAATTGACATTTCCGATTGCCGCCGCAGAAAATTTACAGCAAGTGATTGCTTACGAAATCGATCGCCTGACCCCGTTTAACAAAGATCAAGTCTATTTTTCGGTCAAACTGGTCGAAAAAAACAAGCAGGCCGGCATCGTGCGCCTCGTTTTGGTGTTGACGCCAAAGGACAAATTGGATGCCGTATTGGATGAATTGACGGCATTGACGCTGCATCCGTCGCTAATTGACTACGAACCGGTAAGCAATCAACCGGAATCGGACGTCTCCCATTATAATCTCTTGCCGGAACATCGCCGGGAAAACAAAATACCTTGGCACAGCTATGTACACGGCGGTTTGGTCGCGTTGTTTTTTTTACTGCTAACCGTCGCGATGGTCTTGCCGGTTTGGCTGGAAAGCCGCGCTGTAGCGGCTCTCAGGGACGACATTGCGGTTATCGAAAAAGAAGCGAGAGTCGTTGAAGATATTCAATCGGAAATCGATACCATTATTGCGCGAGCACAACAATTGATCGCCAAAAAACAGCAGTCGCCGGCAATCGTCGATATATTGAACACCCTCAGCGAATTGATAGAAGACGATACCTGGCTCAATTATTTGCGTTTTAACGAAGGTCGGCTACAGTTTCAAGGCCAATCGCCGACTGCTTCGGCACTCATCTCAAAATTGGAAAAATCGGAGTTATTTGTCAATGCCCGTTTCGTATCGCCGGTCACTCGGGATAGACTGAGCGGTTTAGAGCGTTTTCAGCTATCCGTGGACATTAAAGCTAGGAGCGATGATGACGCTACTCGATAAATACCCGCCGCAACGCCTAGCCGCCGTAGGCTTGTTGATTGCGGTCGTATTGATGGCGATCGGCTTTCTGGTGGTGCCCTTGATCAATGCGGCCTTGGACTTACGCGAAGAAAAACACGAGCTGCTGTTTCGTTTGGACCGCTATCAACGGATAACCGACAGAAAAGAAGCCGTGACAGCCAATGTCGAAAAAATCAAGCAGGCCAATGCCGCACAAAGTTTTTTCAGCCGACACAAATCGGAGGCCCTGGCTTCCGCGGAATTACAACAGTCGGTTAGAGCCGCGATTGCCAATGCCGGTGCCGAATTGATCAGTACTCAGGTATTGCCGAGTAAAACCGAAGGCCAATATAGTCGAATCGCGATAAAAATCAGAATGAACGGCGATATGGAAGCATTCCGCTCGGTTTTGCTGCAACTCGAATCGGCCGTGCCCTTCATAATGATCGACGACCTTGATATCCGTCCCGAGCGAGGCAGGCGTAACCGAAAAACCCGAAAGATCGAGCCAAGCAATAAAATGAACATCAGCTTTCAGGCTTCCGGCTTCATGGGTAAAGAGCCATGATCAATACGGCATTAGTCAAATTACTCTGCGTTGCCTGCGCGGTTTTAGTCGTTGTTATTGCCGGCGAATGGTGGTATTGGGGACGGGCGAACGGCGAGCCGGCCGGCGAAGCCAATACGCTATCGACAGACTATGAAGCATTAGCGTTTCCGCAATTTCAAAGCGATCGGCCAAGCGAAGACCGGTATAACGATTTAGTCAGTCGCCCTCTATTTATCGAAGGCCGGCGCCCGGCGCCCGAACCGGAACCGGAAAGAGCGTCGGAAACGAGTTCGGAAACCTTGGATTGGGAACTGACCGGTATCTATACGGTTCAGCAAAAGCCCCATGTATTGTTACGAAGAATCAAGCCGCTACCCGATCAAAAGAGCCATAAAAAAATGCCCGTGGAAGAAGAGGTCGACGGTTGGCGCTTAGTTGAAATTTTACCGGATAAAGCGATATTCGAAAGAGGCATGGAGCGGCAAGAGTTGATCTTGAGAAAACCGAAACAAAAAGAATTACCTCCCGGTAGGCGCCCGCTTACACCACCGCAACGTCCGGCAGCGCCGCAGCTACCGCCGGCAGTCCCCCAAGCAACGCCGGACAACGGCTTTAGTGAACCTGATTCAGCAATAACAACACAAGATGAATAAAGTAAACCGAATCCACGCGACTGTTTTGGCATTGTTAACCCTATCGGTTACCGGGTGTGAATTGTTAGGCCCTCAGACCCGGCAAAAATTGTCTTTGCAGCAGCCCAAAGTCGACGACCTCGAAGCTCATCAAAAGTTTTTCGAACAATTGGGGGAGGAAACCAAAGCAGAAGATAAAGACAAGCTGCATGCCGAAATTTATCCAGGTTCCGGCCGTCCGGTCGGCGATACGATCGGGCGGCCCGGTCCTGCCAAAGGTCTGGGTTCATTCAGTTTGAATTTCGACGAAGCCGACCTTGGCGAGGTCGCGAAGGTCATTATCGGCGATATTTTGGGTAAGAATTATGTATTGAGCCCTAAAGTCGCCGGCAAGGTCACTCTGCAAACGACTCAGCCGTTGACCCGCGAACAAGTGCTGCCGACGTTGGAAATGCTGTTGAGTATGAACAGCGCGGCCTTGGTCAAAGACGAAGGCGGCGTTTACCATATCGAACCGGCGGCCGATGCGCTCTATACCTCGGCCTTGTCGCTGGCCGACCGGCGCGGACGCGTCTTACCGGCCGGTTATCAAGTCAGCGTCATCCCGGTCAGAAATGTCGGCGTCGACAATATCGTCGAAATACTCAAACCGCTGATGCAGGAAAAAACCTTGCTGCATGCCGACCCGTCCAGAAACCTGTTGCTGGTAGGCGGCACCGCGGCCGAGTTGTTGCGCGTTCAGGAAATCGTCGGGATTTTCGATGTCGATATGATGCGCGGCCGATCGTTCGCGCTGTTTCCGTTGACGCATGTCGACCCGCCGACCTTGATTGAAGAGCTGGAACAAATTTTCGATAAAAAAGCCAAGGAGGATGAAAACCAGTTTTTTCGCTTCATCGCGATCGAGCGCATGAATGCGATATTGGCGATCACGCATCAATCGCGTTATCTGAGCGACATCGAAAATTGGATCATCCGGCTCGACCGGGCGCAATCGGCGACCGGCGGCGGCGTCAATGTCTATAAAGTGCAGCATGTCGATGCGGTGCAATTGGCAGCGACCCTGAGCGAAATTTACGGCATCCCGGCTTCCCAAGTCGGCATGGGGCAGGCTTCGGTCGCGGCAGGGAGAAGATCGGTGGAAGTCACCAGCCGTCCGCAACAGAGTAGCGGATTGGGAGGGCGAAGTAGTCAGATTCGCCAAGTCCAGCGTCCGATGCAAACATCCGGCGCCGGGGTTAAGGTCAAGGGCGTCGAGGATGTACGCATAATCCCCGACGAGATCAATAACTCGCTCGTGATCGTCGCGACCGCTCAGGAATACAACGTGATCAAAGGTGTCATCAAGCAATTGGACGTGATGCCGCTGCAGGTCTTGATCGATGCGACGATTGTGGATGTGACGTTGACGGATGATCTCAAATATGGCATTCAGTGGTTTTTTGAACATGGAACAGGTGGAGATAATCAAATTACTGGTGGTGGAAACACAGATATTTTTCAAACAATAGGAAAAACAGGGGCTCAAGCGGCTTTAGGTGTAATGTCAGGAGGTTTAAGTTATGCGTTTATTTCAGGTGATATCAAGGCTTTATTAAACGCAGAAGCTTCTAAAGGTAATGCCGACTTTATTTCTACGCCATCGTTGATGGTGCTGAATAATCAAGAGGCGTCGATTCAAGTCGGTACGGAGTTGTCTCTTAGAACAGGTACTACGACTCCCGTAACCGGAGGCACTGACACAGGCTTGATTCAGACTCAACAATTACAGCAACGGCAAACCGGGGTCAAATTGAAAATCAAACCCCGAGTCAATGCCGGAGGCTTGGTAATCATGGAAATCGAACAAAGCGTCGAAGAAGTTGACCGATCTAACAATAATGCAGGAAATCCGGATATTCAGACTCGCGAAATTATTAGCTCGGTCGCGGTGCAAAGCGGTGAAACCATCGTGTTGGGAGGGTTGATTCAAGAAAGAAACGATTACGGGAGAGCTGGTGTACCTTGGCTACATGAATTGCCATTGATCGGGCCGTTGTTCGGAAGCACTTCATATGGGAGTAGAAAAACCGAATTGGTCGTTTTGTTGACCCCGCGCGTCGTTACCGGGCGTGAGGATGCTCGATTGATCGCCGATGAATTCAAACGTAAACTGACCGGCATCTACCACATCGAACCGACCGAAATGGAAATCCGGTAGGGTGCGCATCGCGCACCTTGCCACGACGCCAAACCCAACGAAACGTCGCGGCACCGAATCCGGTGCGCGATGCGCACCCTACTTTTAACGAAATCATCGCGAAGATATCCACGCCTTATTCCTCCCTATCCCGAAATAAATTACGGTAAGCGTGCTTAATTGTTATAAAATCACCGGTTTCTCAACGACTCGATATTTTTCAATGGTAATCGGCGATTAAATTATGCGATGTCCCTTCTGTTCGGCGCAAGATACCCGAGTGATCGATTCCAGATTGGCGAATGAAGGCGATCAAGTCCGAAGGCGCCGCGAATGCACGGTCTGTAAGGAACGTTTTACGACCTTCGAACAGGCCGAGTTGAGTCTGCCGCGCGTGATCAAACGAGGCGGCGCAAGAGAACCTTTCGACGAACAAAAACTTCGCGCCGGTATGTTGCGGGCCTTGGAAAAAAGACCGGTGGACAGCGATGCGATCGAGCAGGCCATTAGCCGAATCATCAAAGAATTGGCGACGAAAGGCGAACGCGAGATAAAGGCGCAAGAATTGGGCGAAAAAGTCATGAGAGAGTTGAGCGTGCTCGATCATGTCGCCTATGTCAGATTCGCTTCGGTCTATCGGAGTTTCGAGGATGTCAGCGAATTTACCGATATGATCGAGCATTTGAAGCGGCAATAAGATGACTTCAGTGTGGCATCCGGACGAATTTTACATGGCCCGGGCGATTCAATTGGCGCATAACGGCCTGTACACGACGCAACCGAATCCGCGTGTCGGTTGCGTATTGGTTAAAGAAGGTTCGATTATCGCCGAAGGTTGGCATGCTCGGGCCGGCGAGGGTCATGCCGAAGTCGAGGCGCTCAAGCGGGCGCAAAGCCCCGAAGGGGCGACGGTTTATGTTACCTTGGAGCCTTGCAGCCATCACGGGCGCACCCCGCCTTGTTGCGAAGCCTTGATCAAAGCCGGCGTAGTCCGTGTTGTTGCGGCCATGCAAGATCCTAACCCGCTGGTTTCCGGCCGAGGTTTGACGAGATTGAATGACGTCGGTATCGATGTGCGCTGCGGCGTTTTGCAAAACGAAGCGATGAAACTGAATCCGGGCTTCATTAAACGCATGCAAACGGGTTTGCCGTTTGTACGCGGCAAGTTGGCGATGAGTCTGGACGGACGCACCGCGATGGCTTCCGGCGAGAGTAAATGGATCACTTCGGATCAATCCAGAGCCGATGTACATCGATATCGCGCCCGCAGTTCGGCGATTTTGACCGGTATCAATACGGTGTTGGCCGACGATCCTGCCTTGAATGCGCGGGTCGAATTCGAAACCCTGCAGCCGGCCAGAGTCGTGCTCGATACCCGTCTTAGGATGCCGCCGACTGCGCGTTTATTGACATTGCCGGGTCGCAATGTGGTTGTAACTTGTTCGCAGGACAGAAGTAAAATCGATGCGCTGCAGCAATTAGGCGCGGAAGTGTATTGCGTTGCCGAGCGAAGCGGCAAGGTCGATTTGTCCGCGGTGATGGATTTGTTGGGGCGATTGCAGTTTAACGAGATATTTATCGAAGCAGGCCCGACCTTGAGCGGGGCTTTGTTGGCCGAAAATCTTGTCGACGAATGGCTCATCTACATGTCGACCAATGTATTGGGCGATGAAGGCCGAGGGTTGTTCCGTTTGCCGGGGCTTGAAAAAATGGCCCATAAAAAACATTTAAGCTTATGCGATATCAGACAAATAGGGCCAGATCTCAGGCTGACGCTGAAGCCGGCTTGAAAACACGTAGCCCGTATGCAGCGAAGCGAAATACGGGATGTTCCGTGCCTAGGCCTCCCGGATTCCGTTTCACTTTATCCAGGCTACTCGCCTTTTTAAACAAATCGGTCGAGCAAAGCATTGCACGAATGTCTAAATGGCGTTTATTTTTTAACTGCTAACTGCTAACTGCTAACTGCTAACTGCTAACTGCTAACTGCTAACTG
>NZ_JBNGHF010000090.1:0-9384 GCF_050611805.1 Methylotuvimicrobium sp. | reverse complement strand
AACCGCTAACCGCTAACCGCTAACCGCTAACCGCTAACCGCTAACCGCTAACCGCAAATTAAATCTCCCAACTTGCAATAACTTTAGTCAATTACTCATTGGAATATAAGGAAATTTGTCTCGATTTATAGCAATTCAAGACATCAAGTCATTAAATTTACAGAAAAAATGATGACTTTTCGGCAATATGGATGTTCAAATTCCTGTGATATAATCGCACTTTAGCTAAATCGTATCGATGCTTCCATTCCTCTTCATGAATTTAAAGACTTTTACGCGCCTTTTTATACTGTTTCTGGTTGTTTCCCAAGCGGTTAAAGGCGACGATGGATTTGTGGTCGATAATATTCAGGTCAATGGCTTGCAGCGAATTTCTGCGGGGACCGTCTACAATTATCTTCCGGTCAATGTTGGCGAGTTTTTATCGGAGGATCGAATTCCTGACGCGGTTAGGGCCTTATTTAAAACCGGCTTTTTCAAGGATGTTTCGCTGGCGAGGGAAGGTTCGACGCTGATCGTCAATGTTACGGAGCGGCCATCGATCGCTAAAATTATTTTCGAAGGCAATAAGGATATTAGCTCCGAAGACTTACTCAAGGCCTTGAATAATATTGGGCTTGCCGAGGGTAAGGTCTTCAATCAACAAATGCTCGAGAAGGTTGAGCAAGAATTGAGCCGCCAGTATTTTAGTCACGGTAAATACGGCCTTAAAATCGATACCGAAGTCTCTCCTTTGACCCGCAACCGCGTGGGTATTCGCATCAATATTTCCGAAGGCCGAGTAGCGAAAATCAAGGAAATCAATATTGTCGGCAACCGATCCTTCGATAACGACGATTTGCTCGATAATTTCGAATTGAGCACGGGCAATTTATTGTCGTTTTATACGAAAGACGATCAATATTCTAAACAAAAATTATCGGCGGATCTCGAGCGCTTGCGCTCCTATTATCTCGATCGCGGCTATATCAATTTTTCGATCGAATCGACGCAAGTGGCGATTACCCCCGATAAAAAAGAAATCTATATCACCGTCAACGTCAAGGAAGGCGAGGTGTTTATGTTGGAGCAAGTCAAAGTCGCCGGTAATCTCATTATCGATCCCGAAGAAGTGGTTAAATTGGTGCAAGTGGGTCCGGGCGAAATTTTTTCTCGGAAGAACGCGACCGAAACCTCGAAAGCGATTTCCGATCGCTTGGGCGATGAAGGTTATGTGTTTGCGAATGTCAACATGGTGCCTGAAATTAACGATGTCGATAAAACGGTTGCGATGACTTTTTATGTCGATCCGGGTAAGCGTGTCTATGTCAACCGCATCAATTTCAAAGGAAACACCAAGACGCGTGATGAAGTGCTGCGCCGAGAAATGCGCCAAATGGAGTCGAGTTGGGCGTCGACAAGCAAGATCGAGCGGTCGAAGGTGCGTCTCGAGCGTTTGGGATATTTTGAAGAGGTGAATGTCGAAACACCGCCCGTTACAGGCACTGCCGACCAGATCGATGTCAATTATTCGGTCACCGAAAGGCCGGCCGGTAATTTGACGGCCGGTATCGGTTTTTCGCAAGTGCAAGGTATTATCGTTAATGCCAACGTATCTCAGGATAATGTTTTCGGTTCCGGTAAGCGGCTTAACTTAGCGTTTAACAACAGCGATATTTCGACCAATTATCGCTTCGGTTTTTACAACCCTTACTTTACCTTGGATGGCGTTAGTCTCGGCTACGATATCGGTTACCGGACCACCGACGCGCAGCAGGCGAACATCTCCAGCTATTTGACCGACGTGGCGAATGCCGGGGCCAATTTCGGCATTCCGCTCAGCGAATTCAACCGGCTCAATTTCAATATCGATTTGAGGCATACCAAGCTCAAGTCGACGTCTTTCTCTGCGAATGAAGTCAAAAATTTCATAGATCCGGGCTGCGTTGAGAGAAAGGACTGTAAGGATAGCGATAGCGAGTCCTACCTTACGCTTTCGCCGTCGATCGGTTGGACCTACGACACGCTGAACCGCGCGATTTTTCCGACCGACGGCGGCCAGTACCGACTATCCGCGTTAGGCACGGTGCCGGGCAGCGATTTGGAATATTACAAAGTCAGCTATAAACAGCAGCAATATTTTCCGATCGCTAAGGATTTAACGTTTAGTTTAAGTGCCGAATTGGCTTACGGCGACGGCTACGGCAAGACCGACGACTTACCGTTTTTCGAGCATTATTTTGCCGGCGGCGTGCGTTCGGTGCGCGGCTTTAACGACAACACCTTGGGTCCGAGAGACTCGCAAGGACGACCATTCGGTGGATCTACCAAAGTAACCGGCAGCGCCGAAGTGTTTTTTCCGATTCCGTTCATGAAGGATCTCAAGTCGGTTCGGCTCGGCACCTTTCTCGATGTGGGTACGGTTTCCGACAGCCCTAGCAATATCGGAGAAGATATGCGTTACTCGGTCGGCATATCCGGCGAATGGTTGTCGCCGTTCGGCGCGATCGCGGTCAGTGCCGGTAAACCACTGAATGTTCAAGAAGACGATGACGAAAGAATCTTCCAGTTCTCTTTCGGTTCCGGATTTTAACTCTGCTTTAACATTTGCCGTACATAAGACATTGAATATTAAGGTAATAAAAATGTTATAGCACTACAAAGCCATTTTTGGCGCGTTTTTTAATTCTTATGCTTCAATAATTTAGACCGTAGGTACTACATTTGTTAAGGCTGGGTTAACAGAAGTATATTTTTGGTTTAAGCGGGTTATCACCTATAATTTGGCGGTTACATCGCAGGTTTGTCCGTTTATGGACACTATTTTTAATTTAAATTACGAGTTCGATAATGAAAAATAAATTTGTTTTATTTTTGGGTTTACTGTTGAGCGCCAATATGGCTTGGGCGGATTTGAAAATCGGTTTTGTCAATATTCCGGCAGTTTTGGAAAAGGCGCCTCAGGCTGAAAAAGCCAAAAAACGTTTGGAGCAAGAATTTTCTCCGAGGGACAAGCAGCTTGTCGCTCAGCAAAACGATATCAAGAATCTTGAGGAAAGATTGAACAGGGATGCAGCGGTCATGGGCGATTCCGAAAGAAGAAATCTGGAAAAAGACATTCTTAATAAACAACGCGAATTTAAAAGAAGCCAGCAAGAGTTCAGTGAAGATTTCAATATTCGCCGCAATGAAGAACTGGGCAAATTACAGCGCAAAATTGTCGAAGCGATCCGCGAATTGGCCAAGAGTCAAAGTTTCGATTTATTGCTGACCGAAGGGGTTATTTATGCGAGCGAAACGGTCGATGTCACCAATCAAATTCAGCAAAAACTGTCCGCAATGCCTGATTAATTCAGGTGTTATGAAAGCAAAAGGCTAAAGTTGCCGGAATCACCTATCAACCAATAATAACACTTTATCATTCATGTCTATCAAGCTAGATATTTTACAAATTCAAGAGTTTTTACCGCATCGCTATCCCTTTTTATTGGTCGATAAAGTGGTCGAATGTGAACCCGGCGTCAGATTGTTGGCCGTTAAAAACGTGACTTACAATGAACCCTTTTTTCAAGGGCATTTTCCGCATTTGCCCATAATGCCCGGTGTGCTGATTTTGGAAGCGTTGGCGCAAGCGACCGGTTTGTTGGCGTCGGAAACAGATCCTAATTTGGGAAAAGGTATGACTTATTATTTGGTGGGTATCGATAATGCTAGATTCAAGAGACCGGTGAGTCCCGGCGACCAATTGATGCTGGAAGCCAAATTCGTTAAAAGTAAACGCAATATTTGGTCGTTCGATTGCCGAGCCGAAGTGGAAGGCGAATTCGTGGCCAGTGCCAACATTATGTGTGCCGCAGCGGTGAATTGATTTTGATAGATTCAAGAGCAGTTATTAACGAGCGCGCCCAATTAGCCGATGATGTCACTGTCGGCCCGTTCTCGATCATAGGCCCGGATGTCACGATTGGAGCCGGTACGGTCATAGGGCCTCATGTCGTCATCAACGGGCCGACCAGTATAGGCAAGGATAATCGGATTTATCAATTTTCCTCGATAGGCGAAGATCCTCAAGATAAAAAATATGCTTCCGAGGTAACTCGGCTTGAAATAGGCGATAGGAATGTCATTCGAGAATTCGTGACGATGCATAGAGGGACATTGCAAGACCGCAGCTTAACGCAGATCGGCTCCGATAATCTGTTTATGGCTTATACCCATGTCGCACACGATTGCGTGATCGGCGATCATGTAATTATGGCCAACGGCGCATCGCTGGCTGGCCATGTGCATTTATGCGATCACGCAATACTAGGCGGTTTTACGCTGGTTCATCAATTTACCCAAATTGGACAATACAGTTTTTCGGCGATGGGTAGCGCGATTACGCAGGATATACCGCCTTTCGTGATGGTCGGCGGTCGTCCAACGCGCCCGCATGGCATCAATTCGGTAGGTATGGAACGCAATGGCGTGTCGCCGGAAGCCGTTCGGCAAATCAGAAAGGCCTATAAAATTCTTTATAAAATGAACCTAAAGCTCGAGGATGCGATCGAGGAAATGGAAGGCATGGCTGGCGATAGCGACGAGTTGTCGACCATGGTCAGTTTCCTGAGGAACGTGACTCGGGGCATTCTACGATAACGTTCAAGAAGGCATAGCCATCGCCCCGGCAAATGAAAGTTCTCTGGTTGAGAGGGTGCGGTCACTCGCCCGACAGGACGCCGTGAATACGTCCATGTAGGCTCGACGGCGGCGACTGATTGCCATGGATGGCATGAATGCAGATTTTGCAGGAGCAAAAATCTGCCCTGCCGCCGACGCCTGCCGGTCGAGCAACCGCACCCTCTCCGGAACCGGGATTGCCAGAACGGAGATTTGTATATCGAAAAATCAGATAATGAGTCTAAATCTACGAACTTTCACAGTAATTATGCAAAGAGTTGCCGGAGTCGACGAAGTCGGTCGAGGATGTCTAGCCGGTGCCGTATTTGCGGCGGCTGTCGTTTTAGACCCGAATAAGCCGATTGCTGGTTTGAAGGATTCGAAGAAGATTTCCGAAAAGCAACGTGAAGCACTGGCGTTGACTATTAAGCGGGATGCGCTATGTTGGGCCGTGGCGCGGGCGGAACCGAGCGAGATCGATCGCATCAATATTCTGCACGCGGCGCTGTTGGCGATGGCAAGAGCAATCGCCATGATCGATCCGGTTCCCGATTGGATTATCGTTGACGGCAATCGTTACCCCCCGATCGATTTACCAGGAGAGGCCATGGTCAAAGCCGATTCGAAGGTGCCGGCCGTTTCCGCGGCTTCAATCTTGGCCAAGGTCGCTAGAGACAGAGAAATGCTGTTTTTGGAGCGGCTTTATCCGGGCTATGGTTTCAATTTGCATAAAGGCTATCCGACCCCGCTGCATCGGCAACAATTAATGCAGTTTGGTATTACGCCGTTTCACAGAAAATCTTTCGCTCCGGTAAAGGCCTTGATTAAATAATTTTAGTCTCGCGCAGGGGCGCGGAGATTAAGTTATAGCTATCACACTCAAATTTCAGCATTAGCTTATAGATGCTGTTAAAGAACCTAAATGGGCTTATTCACCCGGCTCCGAAATAAGGTATAAAATCTATTTTCGCGTTATTAAGTTCATGGCTAGCAGAGCTTAAGCTCCCTCAAATCTCCGCGCCTCTGCGCCGCGCGATAATACCCCATCCACATGCAACCTTCATTCGTTCATCTTAGACTTCATACCGAATTTTCACTGGTTGACGGCATTGTTCGAATCAAGCCGCTGATTAAAGCCTTGGCCGACATGAACATGCCGGCCGTCGCAGTCACCGAACAATCCAATCTTTTTTCGTTGGTCAAGTTCTACCGAGCAGCACTTGGGCAAGGGATAAAACCCGTTTCCGGCGCCGATGTGCACATCTTCAATCCAGACGATCCATCATCGCCTTATTGTTTAACGCTGTTGGTTAAAAACCTTAATGGTTATACGACGCTGACCGAATTGATTTCAAAGTCTTATCAGGAAGGTCAGCATCAAGGCGTGCCTATGGTTCAGCGCGAATGGATCGCCGACAATCATAATGGGCTGATCGCCTTATCAGGAGCCATGAGCGGCGATATTGGCAGGGCCTTGTTAGCGGAAAATGTCGACGAGGCCAAACGGTTAGCCGAGGGATGGAGTCATTTATTCGAAGATTCCTTTTATCTCGAGTTGCAACGTGTCGGTAAAGCCGAGGAAGAACGCTATGTGGCGGCGGCTGTCGATTTAGCTCAACAAATGGATTTGCCGGTCGTCGCGACTAATGATGTCCGGTTTATTCGTCCGGAGGATTTCGATGCGCATGAAGTCAGGGTGTGTATTCATCAAGGGCGGGTTTTGGATGACAATCGGCGGCCGAAAGATTATACCAATCAGCAATATCTGCGTAGCAGTGAAGAAATGCAGGAGCTGTTCGCCGATATTCCCGAAGCCTTGGAAAATTCGGTCGAAATCGCCAAGCGATGTAATCTGGAGTTGACCCTCGGCGAAAATTATTTACCCGACTTTCCGGTTCCGGAAGGTATGACAATCGATGATTATCTAATCGAAGTGTCCCGCCAGGGGCTCGAAGAACGCTTTCAACAACATTCGGCTTTCGGCTCAGGTAGCGAAGAAGAAAACCGCCGGGTTTATCACGACAGGCTCGAGACCGAGCTGAAAGTGATTACGCAGATGGGGTTTCCGGGCTACTTTCTGATCGTTGCCGACTTCATCCAATGGGCCAAGAACAACGCGATTCCGGTTGGGCCGGGCAGGGGTTCGGGCGCGGGCTCGCTGGTCGCCTATGTCTTGAAAATCACCGACCTCGATCCGATCGAATTCGACTTATTATTCGAACGCTTCTTGAATCCGGAGCGGGTTTCGATGCCCGACTTCGACGTCGATTTTTGCATGGACCGGCGCGATGAAGTCATCGACTATGTTGCGCGGCATTATGGTCGCGACCATGTTGCGCAGATCATTACCTATGGTTCGATGGCGGCAAAAGCGGTAGTGCGCGATGTTGGCCGGGTGCTTGGCTTTTCCTACGGCTTCGTCGACCGCTTGGCGAAACTGATTCCGTTCGAAATCGGCATGACGCTCATCAAGGCGCTGCAGGATAGCCCCGATCTCAAACAGTTGTACGAGAACGAAGAGGAGGTCAAAACGCTGATCGACATGGCGAAATCGCTCGAGGGGATTTCGCGTAATGCCGGTAAACATGCCGGGGGGGTAGTAATTTCGCCGACCAAGTTGACCGATTTTACGCCGCTTTATTGCGAGCAGGGCGGCGGCAATTTGGTCACGCAATTCGACAAGGACGATGTCGAGGCGGTCGGTCTGGTCAAGTTCGACTTTTTGGGGCTTCGGACGCTGACGATCATCGATTGGGCGCTCGAGACGATCAATCGAAAAAAGCAGCAAATAGGCGAAGCTATCGTCGATATTAGCACGATTCCGCGCGACGATTCGGCCTCCTATGAACTATTGAAGAAAGCGCAGACGACCGCGGTATTCCAGTTAGAGTCGCGCGGCATGAAAGAGTTGATCAAAAAGCTCAAACCCGATTGTTTCGACGATATCATCGCCTTGGTGGCTTTGTTTCGGCCCGGTCCGCTCGAGTCTGGCATGGTCGACGATTACATCAACGTCAAGCACGGTGCAAAAGCCGAATATGCCCATCCCATGTTGGAACCGATTCTTAAATCGACCAACGGCGTTATTCTGTATCAAGAGCAGGTCATGCAGATCGCTCGTGAACTGGCCGGCTATACCCTCGGTGGTGCGGACATGCTGCGTCGCGCGATGGGTAAGAAAAAACCCGAGGAGATGGCCAAACAGCGCGAAATTTTCACGCAAGGCGCGGTTGCGAATAACATCGAGGAAAGCGTCGCGACGTATATCTTTGACTTGATGGAAAAATTCGCCGGCTACGGTTTCAACAAATCGCATTCGGCAGCCTATGCCTTGGTCGCTTATCAAACCGCCTGGCTGAAGGCGCATTATCCTGCCGAGTTTATGGCGGCGGTGCTGTCTTCCGATATGGACAATACCGATAAAGTCGTGGTGTTGATTGAAGAATGCCGCGAAATGAAATTGGCGATTTGCCCGCCCGATCTCAACGAATCGAATTATCGTTTCACGGTCAACGACAAAGGTCAAATCGTGTATGGAATCGGTGCAATCAAAGGGGTCGGCGAATCCGCGATCGAGGATTTATTAAAAGAGCGCGAAGCAAACGGATCTTTTGCAGGGCTGTACGATTTATGCAAGCGCGTCGATTTGAGGAAGGTCAATCGTCGTGTGCTTGAAGCATTGATTAGGGCGGGTGCGTTCGATCGGATCGATGCCAATCGAGCGGCGCATTTGGCGGAATTGCCAATTGCATTACGGGTGGCCGAACAGTACGGCAAGATGGCCCAAACCGGACAAAACGACTTGTTCGGATTAGGCATGCCCGATGAGGACGATAAGATACAGGAGGACGTCTATACGACTCAAGCCGAGCCTTGGACCGAATCGGAGCGATTGGCCGCGGAAAAGCAGACCCTAGGCTTGTTCTTAACCGGACATCCGATTACGCAATACGAATCGGAATTAAAGCATATCGTGCATGGCAAGATTGCTAAGATCTTGGGTGATGTCGAGCGCACGCGAGGAAAAATGGAGGCACGCACCGCAGGATTAGTCGTGGAATTACGGACGCGGCAAAATAAAAACGGCAAAACGATGGGGTTTGCGACCTTGGATGATCGGTCCGGCCGTCTTGAATTGGCAATCTTCGGCGATAGTTACGAAAGATACCGCGATTTATTGTCTAAGGATGCGTTGCTGGTCGCAGAGGGCGGTGTTGCGATTGACGATTTTAGCGGCATGCTGAGGTTGACGGTCGATAAACTATACAGTATCGAAGACGCACGTAATCAATATGCCCGATGTCTTGCATTGCAGTGGGCGAATACCGATGAAGAGAGCGATGCGAGGTCGTTCGTTGATAAGCTCGATGAGACGTTGCAACCGTTCAAAGGCGGCTCTTGCCCTATTGTACTTGCTTATCGTTCCGCAACAGCCAAGTCATCGCTACAATTCGGCGATAAATGGCGCGTGCATCCTTCGGATGAATTAGTCTTGCGGTTGAAGCGTTTGCTGGGGGCGGAGGCTGTTGAGGTTAGATATCGGTGAAAGGTGAAAGGGGCGTCTTTTCCTGGATGTTTGGGGATTATACTGGAAATCGTTCAGGTCCATTGACGGTTGGGCCTGGTGCCTTCATGCGCTAATGCTGAAATTTAGTAACTATTCAGTCCCCCGGCAATTATCGTTCCCTCGCTCTGCGTGGGAACGCCTGAGTACCGCTCCAGCGGTACGAGACGCTAGAGCGT
>NZ_JBNGHF010000089.1:0-10089 GCF_050611805.1 Methylotuvimicrobium sp. | reverse complement strand
GAAAGAGGAAAGAGGAAAGAGGAAAGAGGAAAGAGGAAAGAGGAAAGAGGAAAGCCTGCCAACCCCTTGAGTGTATTGTCAAGCTATTTTTCAGTTAGTCAAGCCATGCCATTAACCTTAAACCTGACAAAGCAGAAAACTAAACGCAAGTAAGGATTTGGGCGTAAATAACTTCCCTATTTTTGGAGGGTTCGGTTGCTCGATTGGCAGGTGTCGGCGGCAGGGCAGATTTTTGCTCCTGCAAAATCTGCATTCATGCCATCCTTGGCAATCAGTCGCCGCCGCCAAGCCTACACGGACGTATTCACCCAGCACCTAAATTCCATAGCCTTTGGTTATGATTAATTGTCTTGGATAATTTAGGTGCTGGGTTCACGGCGTCCTGCCAAGCGAGTTACCGAACTCTCAACAGAACTCATAGTTCCAGGACGTTATTTATCACGAAATCCTAAGTAAGTAATAAAATATCCGACTGCCAATTTTTCACCGGCGCATCAGCCGATTTTTCGATAATACCGGCCGCGTTCGCCGCGCACTGTTTCAAATCCGGATATCGCAGTAGGCAACACTTCGCTGCTACTCAAAAAAAGAAATCCGCCCGGTTCGATAGCTTGCGACATGCGCGTTAGAATATCTTGCTTCATCGCGTCGGAAAAATAAATTAATACATTCCTGCAAAAAATCACATCGAAGCGCCCCAATACCGAAAAAGACTTAAGCAGGTTAAATTGCTGAAATTTTACTCGGGCGCTAATTTCCGGCTTAACGCGAAACCCCTCATCAATCGGTACAAAAAAACGCTTTTGCCGCATAGCATCGATACCTCTAGACAACGCCGCTTTGGAATACACGCCCTGTCTAGCTTGCCTAAGCACGGTTTCCGAAATATCGGTTCCAACAATACTTACCGACAATGATTTGCCTTGGTTTTTGATCATATCATCGACGCACATGCTGATTGAATAAGGCTCCTGGCCCGAAGAACAAGCCGCCGACCAAATTTTAATCGTGCTCCGTTTAGTCGCAAGGGACGGCAAAACGGCTCCAGTCAATTCGGCAAAATGACTTTCATCACGAAACCAAAACGTTTCGTTGGTCGTCATCGCCTCAATGACTGCTACCTTGATTTTTGAAGATGCATGAGACTCGCTGTGCAATACGGCAAGCAGATCGGAAAACGAACTCAAGCCGAATCGCGGTAACAGTCCGGACAAGCGATTTTTTACTAAATATTGCTTACTATTGGATAAAACAATACCGCATGCTTGAACGAGAAACTGCTGAAAATATTTAAATTCCTGTTGCGTCATTTCCATGGGTTACTTTCCGAATAAGCACTCATCCCTCATTAGAAAAGGGCCTTATAAAATCTAAAGATACTTAATATCCCTATTTTCCCAGTCGCTGGCAGACGCTTTCTAGGTGGAATTTGAACGCTTACACCCAAATTTTGCGAATCAAGCATAACGATTAAAATTCGCTAACCGACCACTTACTTACTGATCTTTTAAGGCATGAAAAACCTGCAAACGTTTTTGAATGGTTTTGACCAGTTCATCCGGCTCGAATTTCGCCAAAAATTCGTCGGCACCAACCTTCTGCACCATCGACGAATTAAACACTCCGCTCAGCGAAGTATGCAATACCAAATAGATTTGCTTCAATTTAGGGTCTTTTTTGATCTTGGTGGCCAACGTATAACCATCCATACGCGGCATTTCCACGTCGGAAATAATCATCGCATAATAGTTTTCCAAATCAACATCATTCTGAATCAACTCCGACAAATGCTCCCACGCTTCCAAGCCGTCTTTCAACACATCGTATTGAAGATTGAGCTGATCGCAAACTTTTTTGATTTGATTTCTGGCCACCATCGAATCGTCAACGATTAATACTCGATCACCGGCACCCGACACATCTTTATCGATGACCTCATCACTGGCTCGTTCGCGTAAACCAATGACTTCCTTCATAACTTTTTCAACATCAATTACCTCTATCAAGTCGCCATCGACCTCGGTAACCGCCGTTAAATAACCCTCCCGACCCAAGCCCGAAGGGGGTGCTTTTACCGAGCCCCAACCGATATTAATAATTCTATCTACCGACCCCACTAAAAAGCCTTGTATGGTTCTGTTGTATTCAGTAACAATGACATAAGATTTCTCGTCACGGTCTATCGGTCTCATACCGATCGCCATTGACAAGTCCAAAACCGGAATCGTCTTTCCTCGCAAATGCGCGACGCCGCAAATCACCGAATGCGATTTCGGAATTTGCGTCAAAGATGGACATTGAATCACTTCTTGAACTTTAAACACATTGATGCCGAATCGCTGTCGTCCGCCAAGTTTAAACAGCAATAACTCAAAGCGATTATGCCCTGCCAGCTGAGTACGCTGATCGACCCCATCTAAAATTCCAGCCATTGACATCACTCCGATAATTATTGGTTTCTATATCATCGTAGATCAAAATTCGGCACCAGCGTGCCTCCTTAGGCACTGCCGAAATTTGAAGTACGAAAGGTATAATCGAAAACAGTTTGCATTGAAATATAGGTCAATACCAAATTGCGCGCGCAATTATACCTTTTTTCAGCGCCAATTATGGGGCCGAAGCCAGATTTAATTTGAGTGCGCTCAAAACCTTAGACAGTACCTGGCGCGGCGAGAAACAAGCTTATTGGTAAATATCATCACAACGACCGCTGAAGCCAAGGCGAGACATGAGCGAGGTATATAACCTCAGCCAGTATTCACCATTTCCTGCCTACCAGAACGGATTATAATCAATTTCAATCAAACTTCTTATAGATAAATGACTGGCATTATTCCTGCTTGCCTTATAACAACGCCATAAAACCGACAGAACACCATGATCATCAAACTATTCGTTGCTCTAATCGCCATGCTCGCGGCGAGCCATAGCGGGTTCGCCGCACCGCGTTATCAAACGCATGCATCGATCTATCAAACAGTGACTCATTTTGTTACAGGTAAACTTGGAGAGTCCGCCAACTACGACATTCAGATATCGCCGCTGGATAACCGTTTGAAATTACCGAAATGCGCAGACCAATTAACCGCCTTCACCGCACATAACGAACCGCTTCGAGCTGGACGCTTCTCGGTCGGCGTTCGCTGTAGCGAGGGACCGAAACCCTGGTCGATTTACACCACCGGCTCATTAAAAATCATGCAAGACGTATTAGTCCTGACTCGGCCGGTCAGCCGCGGTCAGATTTTGACGCGTCAAATGCTAGCCATCGAAAAACGCAACCAAGCCCGCCTTAGAGGCGGCTATTTCAGCCGAATCGAATCCGTCGAAAACAAACAATCGTTACGCAATCTGTCGGCAGGATCAGTCATTACTCTTAACAATGTTACAGATGCTGTCTTGATAAAACGCGGAGAAAGAATAACCATTAGCGCCTCGTCACCCGGTTATAATGTACGCATGCAAGGTAAGGCCATGATGGATGGCATTAAAGGTCAATCGATTCGAGTAAAAAACGTTTCATCCGGTCGCACGATTACCGCTACAGTGATCAAGCCCGGCTTAGTTTCCATTATTCAATAATTTAAAGCCATGAAGCTAAATAAATTGGTAACATTGCCGATAATAATACTGAAACCAATTATTTGAGGAATTTGTCATGGCTATCGAACCCATTGCAAGTCGTATACCCAACGCAGCAACAACCAAAAGCCCGGCAAAGCCCGGCATTGAAACCGGCGCCGCAAAAGTTCAATCGGAACCAAATAACGACCGCATTGAAATTACCGCCAATTCCGGTCAAATAAAAAGAGCATTAGACACAGCTGCAAATCTTCCGGTGGTCGATAACGAACGCGTCGCTTCAATCAAACAAGCACTGGCTGAAGGCACCTATGCCATCGATCCGGAACGTATCGCGCAAAAAATCAGTCAATTCGAATTATTGAGCACCGAGGACAGCCCATGAGCCTTATTAGCCAAACATTTCCAATCGCTGAAAAACTCATTGTGAATGGTTTATCATTAACGGAACAACTTTATCAAGCACTGCAACAGGAGGCGATTACGCTAAAGCAGTCTGCGCTTACCGAAACGCTCGATGAAATAACCCGCCAAAAACAACCCCTCGCTCAAGAACTTAACCTGTTTGCCAAGCAACTTGCGCAAATACTCGAAACAGAAAAATTACCCAACACCCGAGCAGGCCTAAGCGAATATTTAGAGCGGGCCTTACAGGCAGGTTCCGATACGTCCCAAACAACCGAAAACTGGACAACGCTCATTAAAACGACCGAAAAATGCCAATTACTCAACGAGCAAAACGGGGCATCAGTTGAAATCTTACTACGTCATACTCGACAATCGTTGAATATCCTTAAAGGAAAGCCGCAAACGACCAATACCTACGGACCTGACGGCAATACCAAGTCGGACTTATTTTCCGGCACATTATTTTCAGTATAATCCGGCGTTTTAATTCAACTGAAACGGGCCATGCTGGATACGTTACGTCAACTATTTGTACAACACAAAACCAAGCACCCCCAAGAAATTGGAATATCAAACAACGACGACAATCCCAATTTTCTAACCGATCCGGATCAGATTATAAAGCTAATCAATGCAATAGCTGCATCACCGCATTTATGCACGATTACCTTTAGCGGATCGAAAAAGCCTTTCACCACCTCGATTATCGCACTTCAACCCGACAAGGGCTACCTTGTTCTCGACGAACTTAGACCACACAAGGGAAACGAACTTCTTCACAAAAAACGGGTTCTAAAATTATCGACGTTTCTGAATGGCGTTCATCTCGCCTTTCTATTACACATTATCGACTCAGCACCTTTTCACTATAAAGCAAGCATTCCGAAGCGGATTTACTACCCGCAGAGGCGAACAGCGCCTAGAATATTTATTCGTTCAACCGCTTTAAAATTTCGGACTACTTCATGCCTTAGCAGCACATCTTTATCTGGAACCGTGTTCGATATTTCGAGAAACGGCGCCTGTATCAATATTACCGACAATCGGAAACTTGCCATCGCACGCGGCGATGTCATTAAAGATTGCTTTATCGAGTTACCGAATGAATTAACACTTCGTTTCGACCTATCGATCCGCTTTACCAAAACTAATCGAAAAAATAAGACTCGAATTGGAGGTTATTTTGTTAACCTACCACCCCAAAACCAAAAAAAGCTCGACAATTTCATTGCCAAACTCGAACGGGAAATCATTAGAAATCAACGAAACTTAATTAGAAAGTTATGATAAAATTTGTCGTCAAAGCCCCGGTAGCTCAGCTGGATAGAGCGTCCCCCTCCTAAGGGGAAGGTCACACGTTCGAATCGTGTTCGGGGCACCAATTAAAGTAAAAACTTACTGTGAAAGTATGCGAACCAAAGCGGGTGCAATTGCCCGATCGACAGGCGTCGCCGGCAGGGAGCCGCCGTCGAGCCTACATGGACGTATTCACGGCGACCTGTCGGGCGAGTGACCGCACCCAGCCGCTCCTCGCACTTTCATTTGCCGGGACGATGGCTAGGTCTTCATGAACGTTACGATAAAACAAAATATCGATAAATCTAAATTTCCCATTTTTACCACATTTCTAAAAAAAATCCCATTCATACCTTCGATCTTTCAAAGCCAAAGCCTAGTCGTCACCAAATATTAAAACACTAAGATCGAGAGAGGACGCACTCATGTCCGATTTATCCCCGAAACATATTTCACACACCGGATGTCATAGCATTTCCTTCTAAGATCTGCAGACACCAATTAAGAACTTGCTCGATCTCTTCATACCGATACCGGGAGCCTCAGTTTCACGTTACAACGAATCAAGTGCTTTAACGAGTGGCATTATACCTTTCGCACTTCAAATTTAGGCGATGCTTAAGGAGGCACCGGAATGATCGCCCCTCACCTAACGCTAGGTGAGGGGCCGCTTGGATGCCGACATAGAGCCTATATGGACGCATTCACCCAGCACTTAATTACATAACCCTTGGCCCATGGTTAATTGTCTTGGATAATTTAGGCGCTGGGACTTCCAAGCAAGTCATCAAACCGTCACAATGCGTAATGCTTGAAGAAGTTATTTTGTGCATATTCCTAACTGCCAAACAGAAACTACCGCTTATCCCGCTCGATCAAGGCATACGCCGAATGATTATGAATCGATTCGAAGTTTTCCGATTCGACAATATAGGCGCTGATCCTCGATTCCGCTCCCAACCGGGCGGCGACATCCCGCACCATGTCTTCGACGAATTTGGGATTGTCGTAAGCGTATTCGGTGACATATTTTTCGTCGGGGCGTTTCAGCAATCCGTATATTTGGCAGGACGCTTCTTGTTCGACCAGATCGATCAATTCTTCGATCCAGATGAAATCATTGATCAGTACCGTCAAGGTCACATGAGACCGTTGATTGTGCGCGCCCCGGTCCGAAATAGTCTTGGAACATGGGCATAGACTGGTGACCGGGACGACGACTTTGATGCGCGTTTGCACTTCGCCGCCGGCAATTTCGCCGATCAAGCTCACTTGATAATCGAGCAAGCTGCGCACGCCGCTGACCGGCGCGGCTTTGTCGATAAAAAACGGAAATTGCATTTCGATATAGCCCGACTGTGCATCCAGGCGCTGCACCATTTCTTCGAGCATCGAGCCGAACGATTCGACGCTGATTTCGCGGTCGTGTTGATTCAAAATCTCGACGAAGCGCGACATATGCGTGCCTTTGAAGTCGTGCGGCAAATTGACATACATATCGAATAAACCGATCGTATGCTGTTCGCCGACCGACCGATCTTTAACCCGTATCGGATGGCGAATCGCCTTAATGCCGACCTTGTCGATCGCGATACGCCGCGAGTCGGCAATGCCTTGCACGTCGACGATGGCATTTTCCGAAGTTGGTGTGTTTGATTGATTGTTCATCGATGAATTCCTTGAAATAAATATTGATAGCCCGGATCGGTTAAACTTTCGACACCTCATTGCCGCAACGCGTTCATTACGGTTTCGGCCAGGATCTTGATATCGCCGCCGGCGATAAAGACCAGGCGCCCTCGGTTATCGACATTCTCCCGCAGCGGCATCGGCGACGGCGGAAACAATTTACCGGCAATGCCATGTACCGCCATCGGGCCGTCGTGTTCTTCGGTAAAGATCACACCCTTCAGTCTGACGATAGTACTTTGCGGACCGCTCAGCAGCTCTTCGAGCACCGCTTGCAAGCGCGCCCAAGCAACCGGCTGTTCCAGTTGCAACGACACGTTATTGAAACCGTGCTCGGGTAAATCACCCGCCCGAGGTTGAGCAATCGGGCGAAATAAGCTACCGAAATCGAGTAGCGCCTCCGCCAAACCTGCGTCTTGTGCCGATTCGAGATGCGCAATCGATGGCGCCAATTCGTTCAGGCGATTTTGCACCCGTTCGACTTGCGCAGCCGCGGCCAAATCGGTCTGGGTCATTACGAGCTTATCGGCCCAGGCGATCTGCGCTTGCGCTTCGGGAAAGCGCGCTAGATAGGTTTCGGCGGCCAGCGCCGAGACGGTCGTGATCATGCCTTGATAATGATAGCGCTGTGCCAACCAGCGCTCGTTCAACAGCGTATCGAGAATCGGTTCGGGACTGGCCACGCCGCTGGTTTCGATAAAAATACGGCTGAACGGTTTATCCGGTTTGGCATCGTAAGCCATGCGCAGATTTTTCAACATCGGCGCCAACGAGCCGCGCACTTGGCAGCACAAACAACCGCCGGACAGCGTCGTCAACGGAATCTTATGCTCCGCGAGCAATTCTTGATCGATCGGCGTCGAGCCGAATTCGTTGATGATCACGGCCGAATGGGGTTCGGCGCCGAGTAAACGATTCAATAGCGTCGTTTTGCCGCTGCCGAGAAAACCGCTCAGCACGATCACCGGTATCCGTTGAATCGTTTTCGAAGAAACCATGATCAACCGGCACTCTCTGCTAAATAAGGACGTCCGCAGGCATGCGCACGGAAACGTTCGCTATCGGTCTGCCCTGCACCGACGTCACCAACCATAAAATTGGCTAGGCCAAGGTTGTAGAAGCGGTCGTAATAATTTTGCAAATCGCGTTCGATGCGGTGATCGAAAAGCGGCTGAACAACTTGTGCCGTTCCGTTGTACCGCTCGACGACCGTCCCGTTTTGCACGGCCAACCGGCCGTTTTTGAACAACAGTTCGGCATCGGCAAACATCGCCGCCTTATCGGCTTGTTCGCGGTATACGGCAATGTCGGCCACGGCGCCGGGCCGCAAATGCCCCCGGTCCGGCAAGCCTAGCAAACGGGCGGCGGCGGTTCGGGTCATCACGGCAATGTCATAGAGTGTAAATTCTTTGTCGAGATCCTTCAGCAGACTCATCGATACCGCGTCCCTGTTCAGTTGCTCGAGGCATTGCAAGCGGTAATCGCGGTCCATCAACAGGCGGATCAGGTAAGGATACATCGTAAACGGTGCGCCGTTCGGATGGTCTGTTGTAAAAAATAGGCGCCACGGATCCTCGGCCAATAAGAAGATTTCCAGGCCGATCAACCATTGCAAACTGTTGACGAAACTCGTTTCTTTGTAACGGTAAGGCACGACGCCGCCGCTGCCTTCGCACTCGGCATCCCAGGCGATCCATTTATTCGGCGAAGCATCATGACGTCGGCTGTATTGCGCGATAACATCGCCGGAAATCGTGACGGTTTGTCCGAACAAAACCTGGCCGACGTCCATCGTGATGTTCGTGTGTTTTTTGAAGCCGTCGATCAGTTTTGCGGCCGCCGACGAAAAACCGCGATCGCCTTCGCTACCGTAGCCGTAGAATTGAATGTGCGCCAAATGCATCGGCAAACCCTGCGCGGCTTCCATTGTTGCCAACGCAGTATCGACATTGCCGGGTATGCCCAGATTGTTGCAATGCACATGCACCGGATGCGGAATTTCGACCTCGCAAGCGGCACGCTGTAAGGTTTGCAAAATATGACGCGAGCTGACGCCGTATTCGGGAACGACGTCGTCCAGATCGAAACTGCGGGCATTGGACTTAAACGCATTCGCTCCGCCGGCATTGATGACTTTCAAGCCGAGGCAACGCGTCGAGTGTAAGGTCCAGGCGACGTAATCGTTGATTTGCGCCTGAGACGCGCCGCTCCGCATCAAGCGCAACAAATAATCGTCGTTACCGAGAATCGCGAGTCCCGCCGTGTCGATTATCGGAATGTCGGCCATCTGCAAATGCGCATCCAAAGCATTGATCGGCAGTATGGCCGGTTCGACGACGGTGGTATAACCCATGCGGGCATAACGGTAACCGGTTTCGGTCGCCGACCAGCGGGAGGTGCTGAACCGGTGACCGAGTTTGCGTGCAACGAAATTGCGGTGCTGTTCCGGCAGGAGCAAACGCGCGGTATTGACGTTTCCGCCGGCGATATGGCTGTGAATATCGATCGCGCCGGCCATGACCACGCAGCCGGCGATGTCGTAATCGGCATCGATCACGACTCCGGCTTCCGGGGTATCGACGATGACACCGTCTCTGAAATAAATATCCCGAATCTCGCCATCTAGCGCTTGCGCAGGATCGTAAACCTTCCCGCCTTTGAGTCGAATCAGCATGGTGTGAATTCCTTAAATGATTGCTGAAGAAGAAATCAAGGTTTGAGACATTGGGTCAAGCATCGTTATACTGTGCATTATTTTGTACGTTTTATTCATAAGGGTAACCATGAAACAAGCCAACTTCACCGAAATTCGAAACCACGCAAAAATGTATTTCGATATCGTCGAAGCCGGCGAAACGGTTCGGGTCCTTCGTAACGGCAAACCCATCGCCGACATCGTCCCGATCACAGCGGATTTACCTTCTTGGCAACGTCGAAAAGCCCAACCCTTAGTACTCGATGGCGTTTCGATCAGCCGGATGATTATTGAAGAGCGCGTAAAATATTTCGCATCCTGATTGCTTAGAACATTCAATCATTTCGACTTGGTTCAAAGTGCCCGCCTAGGTCCCGTTAGGCCGCGCCGAGCACTGGCGATTTTGCCGAGAATAG
>NZ_JBNGHF010000088.1:0-11230 GCF_050611805.1 Methylotuvimicrobium sp. | reverse complement strand
CAAGCTGGAGCTTGGGTAACAGCATATTTTAGTTTTTGCGACTACGACTGGCCCCGGCTCGGACACTTGGCTTCGGCAAGCTGAAGCATCTTGCTAATCAGGTAACATAATATGTGTTGCCCCAACAAATTGATATTCTTTCCCCATAGGCGCCAACTTAAGGAAAAACGCGTCATTCCGCCAGGAATTGCCAGAGTCCAGATGCATGGATGCGACCGGACAAAATATTCATGAGTACGTCCCTGTACACTGATTACAGGCAATCCCTGCCGGTATGACGGGGCTTTTGGCCTTTGTCGATTTGGCTGAATGTTCTACATATCAGGAAAACTTATGTATTTATTTTGGTAGTCTTTTTGGTTCCGGCTTGTCCGGGTAGGGTAAAAGTAGTGATGATTTCAGAAAATACTCAACACAATTTTTAAGTCGATCGTTCATTCGCGTTTGGCTAGCAGCGCCTCAAAGGCTTCGGCGGATACGGGCTTTGAAAATAAGTACCCTTGAGCAAAATCACAACCCATTTTTTTGAGCAGCTCACACTGATCATGAGTTTCCACCCCTTCCGCGATCACCTTTATCTTGAGCTTGTGCGCCATAGCGATCATTGCTTCACAAAGCATCATTTCCTTCGATTGATCCAACAGATTGCAGACAAACAACCGATCTATTTTCAGGTAATCAATATCAAATCTTTGCAAGCAGGACAATGACAAGCAACCGGTGCCAAAATCGTCGATACCGATCGGCATACCGATATCGCGGAACGAAAACAACGGGTTTGAAACGGCGTGCGAAGCATCCATCAGCGGACCTTCGCCTATTTCGACTCCAATACTGTCTGCCGTAAGCCCACTTTGTTGCAAATACTCTAACCAAGTATTTTGATAATCGGCGCAATGGAATAACATTGGGGAGCCGTTGATGCTGATCTGAAAACGCTTATCAAAATATCTTCGCCAGAGCTTCACTTGTCGTGCCGCTTCTTTAAATACCCAATCGCTCATTTCAACGATTAATCCCGTCTTCTCGGCAACGGCAATGAAATTCGTCGGATCAAGCCATCCATGCTGCGGATGTCGCCAGCGGATCAGCGCCTCCGCCTTATAAATTACACCGCTTGCCAATTCGATAATGGGCTGATAATGCAACTGTAACTGATTATCGGCAAGCGTATCTCGTAAATCCTTAGCTAAAATGGCCGGGGATCGAACAGCCTCCTGTATGGTGCGCGTGAAATAACTGAACCGGTTACGGCCCGCCTCTTTGGCATCATACATGGCTTGATCGGCATTTTTTAACAATGCTTCAATTTCGGAAGCATCTTCCGGAAAAAATGTGATCCCGACACTAACGGATATATAGACCATTTCGCCATTCAGCAAAAACGGTTCAGCTAGTTGCGTCAATAGACTTTGAGCAATGCGTTCGACGCTGACACGATCCTCCAGTTCATTCAGAATTATTGCAAACTCATCGCCGCCCAGGCGTGCCACAGTGTCGGTCTCGCGCACGCAATGGCTCAGCCGCCGTGCAATCTCCAACAGCAGGATGTCTCCCATGTCGTGCCCCAAGGTATCATTGATTTCCTTGAACCGATCGAGATCAAGCAACATCAAAGCCATTGGCAGGCCTTCCCTATAAGCTTTTTTGATGGCTAATTGCACGCGGTCATAAAATAAATATCGGTTCGGCAAACCGGTCAACTGATCGAAGTTTGCCCGCTTCCACATCGCTTCTTCCGCACGCTTGCGAGCGGTAATGTCGGTGCCTATCGCGACACGCTGCAGCACCTTACCGTTGCTGTCGTAATTAGTGTTGATTCTCAGCCATTCAAGATAGATTTCACCATTCTTGCGGCGCTTCCAAATCTCGCCTTGCCAATGTCCGGTCTTCCGCAAGGCCTTCAATATAATCAAATAGAAACGACTGTCATGGCACTCGGATTTAAAAAATTGCACGAACTGACCGACGACGTCCTCTTCTGTGTAGCCGGTAAGTTTTGTGAAAGCGGGATTGACGGCAACGATACGGTAACTGGCGTCGGTAATCAAAATGGCTTCGTCTATCGCCTGATAGGCCATTGTGGCGATTTGTAATCGACGCTCGGTTTGCTTGCGTTCGGTAATGTCCGAAACTGCGGCACGGCAGGTTTGAAGTGTCGGATCGGCAATGGCCTTAATTTCTATCCAAATCACTCGCCCAGCAATTTTTAACATCGCCTCACAACTTTGAGGATGCCCGATTGCGAAAGTTTTCTCCAAAAAAGCATTGAAGGTAGACTGAAACTCTTCGCAGACTAGTTTTGCAAAACGTTGCCGGCTTAAGGTCGACCGAGACATGCCAAACAGCCGCTCTGCCGCCTGATTAGCACCGATAATGCTGCTATCTTCGGCCAGTATAAAATAAGCAATGGGTACAAAATCGTCGAGCTCGGTGTAACGTTTAAACGAGGTATCAAGCTGACTCGGCGCAATTCGCAACTTGCTCCGTTCGCCCGGGCGGACTTTTAGTTGGCGTTGTAGATTTTGGGAACCTGTCGCTTTTTGGACGATTGCCGCCGACATCTTAGTGAGTGTTCGCTCGGCATGCTGAGGCAGATGACTATCATCAATAGCACTATGGGGCATCTTTTTCATAAAACAGCTAACCCCCCTCGAATTTATTGAAAACAATGAACCTAGACTAGGTGTCGATAGCGCCTTTGAGTTAGTTTTTTGTCAGTAACTTGCCCTGTTCAAGTATTGATCCAATTTCTTCAAATTGAAGGACATTTCTATCGGTCGATAAAACAAAGTTGGCCAGCGCAGTGATTGCGAGCCAATTTGACCTATCATTGATAAAACTGAATGCGTCCATGAAGAGCGACTTGAGTTTTCTCTCTCTTAGTTCCCGAGTCACAATAAAGCAGTCAAGATACTCGTTGACTAGCTCCAAATCGGATGATCCGCCATAATATTGCAGCGCCTCGATATTCACTAGCCGAGAATTAATGGGTTCATTGTCGCGCAATGCGATATATCTGGCCTCAGCAAGCGGTCCAACGAGTAAATTGATGATATCGGCTTCAAAAGCACACTGATAAGCAAGCTTTTGTGCATTAGAAAAGTATTTTGTCGTTTCGTGAAACGATGTTGCTATCGTATGAATCAAGCGGCCGCCTTCTACTTTAGCCATATATCGAGCCGATCGATCTCCTAAACACTCGGATGACTGAAAGTCGGTATTTAACGGTTTGACACATATCTGAAAAAAAACCGGCGGCAATCCTTTCTCTTGGTTGCCCAAATGTATAGCGGCAGCATGGCCCGCTTCATGGAAAGCGATGTTACGGCTAATTTCTCTATGGGATTCTGAAGATGAGTCCTTAAAATTAAAGGTACGATTCATCATGGGGGGAGCCCTCTCTTAAGATATAAGATTATTCTGTTTTATCGGGGGTTTAGTATTTATGAATCGTCATCTGAAAACTATACGTATGAATACTTACAAAATGTATGGATACTTACAACAACCGGATGTTTCATGAAAAAAGGTGAAAAAAGGGGTCAAATGAAAAAAGGGGTCTGAAAAAAGTGAAAAAAGGGGTCAGGTTAAATTATTAACTTATTCTAACTCTCATGAAGGACTGACAATTGCTTCAACAAATGAAAGTTCGAGGCGCGGGGTGGGTGAGGGATAATTTGAAGCTTCACCAAGCAGGTAAAAGTGTTGTAGACCGTTCGTGCTTCGACTCGGCTCAGCACGAACGGTCTACAACACATGCCAACTTCTCTCTTTTTAGGGTTATCTTTTTCTGATGACGTTATTCGTCGTATAGCTCGCTGCTGCCATCCATATCGCCGGTCTGACTGTAGAGCATCAAGGGACCGCTTCTAAGCATCGCCGCATCGACGACCCTCAACACAGCGATGCGGTGATCGCCGGCATCGGTGAAATGACTGAGCTCGCAATCGAAATAGGCGAGACTTTCTGATAATACCGGCGCGCCGGTTTTCTCCTGTTGCCAAACATATCCCGACATTTTATCGGGCCCGGAGCGGCCGAAATGCTCGGCCATGGTCATTTGATCCCTGCCTAGAACATTGACCGAACAGCATTTGCCGGCCTCAAGGAGTCGATAAGAATAATGCTCAGGATTGATGCTCAGCGCCAGCATAACCGGATCGAAAGACACTTGCATGACCCACGCGGCGGTGAAGGCATTGGTTTTTTCGCCGTCGCGCACGCCGACCACATAAACGCCGTGACTGATTAGCCGGCATAAATCCGCTTTTTTTTCGCTCATGTCAATTCACCAGGTTGATACGCATCGACAAATCAATCGCTTTGATATTTTTGGTCAATGCGCCGATCGAAATAAAATCGACACCGGTTTCGGCAATTTTTTTAACGCTTTTTAAATCGATATTACCCGACGCTTCCAATCCGACTCGGCCGCCGTTGAGCTTAACCGCGGCCTTCAAATCTTGAAGACTGAAATTATCGAGCATGATCCGGTCCGGTGCGGCAGCAAGCGCCTGTTCAAACTCCTGAAGATTCTCCACTTCGATTTCGACCGGCAATTCGGATAGCTCGCGTGCCATTTGTACTGCGGCGGTAATCGAACCCGCCGCAATGATATGATTTTCCTTGATCAAGATGCCGTCGAACAGGCCGATCCGATGATTAACGCAACCGCCGCAAACCACTGCGTATTTTTGAAGTTTTCTCAAACCGGGTAGAGTTTTACGCGTATCGAGGATACGGCACTCCGTTCCGGCTACCGCATCGGCATATCCTCTAGCTTGCGTCGCGGTTGCTGACATTGTTTGTAGAATATTTAACGCACTTCGTTCACCTGTCAACAAGGCACGAGCATTACCCTGCAAACGACATAGCACAGTATCCTTGGAGACCTTATCACCCTCGGTGACTAGCCACTCGATATGTACATTTTCGTCCAAGAACCGGAACACGGCGTCGAAACAGGCGTGTCCGCATAAAACCATGTCTTCACGCGTGATGACTTCAGCCCGAGCGTTTTTGTTTTCGGGAATAATTTGCGCGGTAATATCCCCGGTACCGATATCTTCTTCGAGAAAAAGTTGGATTTGCTCAACAATGGACGATTGGTTCATACTTTCGTACTCCGAATAATTATAAAACCCCATGAAACTCACCAATCACTGTCTCGATGATTGTAAGCAAAGGCCTTCACCGAATCATGACGAACGCCCCGACCCCGACAATATTTCGCTAGTTGTGATTCATTGCATCAGCTTACCGCCCGGCGAATTCGGTACGCCCCATATCGACCGTTTGTTTAGCAATACATTATGCCCCAGCGATCACCCTTATTTTCAAGACATTCATCAAATAAGAGTTTCGGCGCATTTGCTGATCCGAAGGACCGGCGAAGTCGTGCAATACGTACCATTCGACAAACGCGCCTGGCATGCGGGCCTTTCAAGCTATCGAGGTCGGGAACGCTGTAATGATTTTTCAATCGGCATCGAGCTCGAAGGAACCGAAACATCGCCCTATACCGACGAACAATATGAACAACTCGCGGCAACGCTAAAATGCTTATTTGCACATTATCCGAAATTATCCAAACAAACGTTGACCGGCCATAGCGATATTGCACCAAACCGCAAGACCGACCCGGGTCCGTCGTTCGATTGGGATAGGTTGTTCGATTTGTTAATGTAGGGTGCGCTACGAGACGCCTTTCGAACAAATCGGAATGGATACTCATCAAAAGGTACGCGATATGTACCCTACCACCGCTTTTTCACGAGGCTTCGTCTTTTTTGCCAATACCGAACGATTCGGCAATCATCAACGCGACACCGATCGTAATCGCCGAGTCGGCGATGTTGAACGCCGGCCAATGCCAGTCTTGATAATAGACATCGAGAAAATCGATCACATAGCCGTAGGCGAGTCGGTCGATCAGATTGCCGACCGCGCCGCCGAGTACCAAGGCCAACGAAACCGCCAACAGGGTTTCATGCCGCTTGAGCCTTGCTAACCAAACCGTGATCACAACACTAATCACGAAGGCCAACGCGGCGAAAAACCAACGCTGCCAGCCGCCGGCCTCACTCAAGAAACTGAAGGCCGCGCCGGTGTTATGCACATAGGTCAGATTAAAAAAAGGTATTACTTGAATCGATTGATAAAGCTGCATGTTCGCCGCTACCGCCAGTTTGGTAATTTGATCCAGAACCAGCACGACAAACGATAACCAAAGCCATTTCAACATTCGACCCGTCCTTATTTTAAGCGAAACGTCGGACTTCGCCGTCGCCAACGATATTCTCGACGCAGCGTCCACATAATTCAGGATGATTCGGATCGACGCCGATATCTGCGCGTTGATGCCAGCAGCGCACGCACTTGGCGTGACCGGATACCGAGACCTTGATTTTTAACCCTTCCAACTCAGCTTGTACGGCATCATCGGGACTCGATGCCAGCACTTGAACCGTTGCCGCCGACGTAATAAACACAAAATGCAATTCACTCTCGAGTTGTTTCAATACCGGGAAGTTACGCTCGTCGGCATACAAAGTGACCTCGGCATTGAGCGATGCCCCAATCGCACCGGTTTTGCGCACCCGCTCCAATTCCTTGCTGACCGCTTCGCGCACGGCCATCACCTTTGACCAAAAATCTCTGTCCATCGGAGAATCTTTGTCCAACTCAAAAAGGCCTTGGTACCAGGTTTCGAGAAACACCGACTGACTACGCTGCCCCGGCAGATAGTGCCAAATTTCGTCGGCGGTATAGCTGATAATCGGCGACAACCATCGGGCTAACGCTTCGGCGACATGATACATCGCAGTTTGCGCGGACCTACGCGCCAAACCGTCCGCTTTCGCGGTATATTGCCGATCTTTAATGATGTCGAGATAAAAACCGCCGAGGTCGACGGCACAGAAGTTATGCACTTTTTGATAGACTTGGTGGAATTGATAGCTTTCATAAGCGGCAACGACCTCTTGCTGCAAACAATAAGCGCGGTCGACGACCCAGCGGTCCAATGCCAACAGTTCGTTCGCTGGAACCGTATGCAGAGCCGGATCGAAACCGTCCAAGTTGGACAACAAGAAACGGGCCGTATTACGCAAGCGCCGGTAAACATCAGAGGTTCTTTTCAGAATTTCGTCCGAGACATTCATTTCGGCGCGATAGTCGGTCGCCGAAACCCACAGGCGCAACACATCAGCACCCAAGGTTTTCATGATCGTTTGCGGCGCGACGACATTGCCGCTCGACTTGGACATTTTTTTGCCGTCCGCATCGACCGTGAAACCGTGCGTCAATACCGCCTTGTAAGGCGCAACACCTCGCATCGCGACCGATGCCAAGAGGGACGATTGAAACCAACCCCGATGTTGATCCGACCCTTCCAAATACAAGTCGGCCGGAAAATCCAAATTATCCCTGGCATCGAGTACGGCATAATGCGTCACGCCGGAGTCGAACCAGACATCGAGCGTATCTTGCATTTTTTCATAATGTTCGGCATCGGCGTCGAGTAATTCAGCCGCATCCAATTCGAACCAGGCGTCGATGCCTTTTTGTTCGATGCGAAGAGCCACTTGTTCGATCAATGCCTCGGTGTTCGGATGCAGATCCCCGCTTTCCTTATGCACGAATAACGCGATCGGCACGCCCCAAGTACGCTGACGCGACACGCACCAATCCGGGCGTCCGCCGACCATACCTTCGATACGGGCCTGCCCCCAATCCGGTATCCATTGGACCTTGTTGATTTCCTCCAAGGCCTTATCGCGCAAGCCGTTTTTCTCCATCGAGATAAACCATTGCGGTGTCGCGCGGAAGATGATCGGCGTCTTATGCCGCCAGCAATGCGGATAACTGTGTAGCATCGATTCGTGATGCACCAACTTGCCTCGCTCGGCCAACACTTCGAGCACATGGTCGTTCGCTGTGAAGACATGCTCGCCGGCAAACAATTCGGTATTCGGCAAGAACACACCGTTGTCGCCGACCGGATTGTCCACCGGCAAATCGTATTTCAGGCCGACCACATAGTCTTCTTGACCGTGGCCGGGAGCGGTATGCACGGCGCCGGTGCCCGCCTCGACCGTGACGTGCTCGCCGAGAATAACCGGCACTTTACGCTCATAGAACGGATGCTGTAACAGCAGATTTTCCAGCGCATCACCTTTGCAATAGGCAATTACATGATATTCCTCAATGCCGTAACGGAGCATCGCATCCTTCATCAAGGCTTCGGCCAAGACCAAACGTTCTTTTGCGCCGTCTTTTTCGCATTGCACGACCGCATATTCCAATTCCGGGTTCAATGCAACAGCTTGGTTGGCCGGCAAGGTCCACGGCGTGGTCGTCCAAATCACGGCCGAGAGCGGGCCTTCGCCTTCGTGCTCGGGCACATGATGACAGCGCGCCAAAAATGCGGCTTCGTCGACGACCTGAAAGCGCACGTCGATCGCAGGCGAATGCTTGTCTTCATATTCGACTTCGGCCTCGGCCAGCGCCGAACCGCAATCGGTACACCAATGCACTGGTTTCGCGCCCTTACTCAAATGGCCGTTTTTGCTAATTTTACCCAGTGCGCGAACGATGTCTGCCTCGAATTTAAAGTTCATCGTTAAATAAGGGTTATCCCATTCACCCAATACGCCCAAGCGAATGAATTCGCCCTTTTGCATCTCGACTTGCTTAGCCGCATAGTCGCGGCAGGCATTGCGGAATTCGGCTTCGGAAACTTTGCCGCCGGCCTTACCGACTTTCTTTTCGACCATCAGTTCGATCGGTAAGCCATGACAATCCCACCCCGGAACGTAAGGCGCATCAAATCCGCTCAATGACTTGGACTTAACGATAATATCTTTCAGAACTTTATTGACCGCGTGACCGATATGAATCGCACCGTTCGCATAAGGCGGGCCGTCATGCAGAATGAATCGAGGGCGTCCGGCAAACTCTTCCCTAATTTTCTGATACAGATCGATTTCGTTCCAAGCCGCCAGCCGCTCCGGTTCGCGTTGCGCCAGATTGGCCTTCATCGGAAAATCCGTTTTAGGTAAATTCAGTGTAGTTTTATAATCCATCGTCGTTAACTTGAGTTAAATCAGTAAAATTTTTTTAGCTTCGTCCACATCGTTGACGATCTGCGCCTTGAGTTCGTCCAGCGAAGGAAAACGCATTTCATTTCTTATTTTCTTCTTGAAATGCACTTCGACATAGTGCCCGTAAATATCGCGGTTGAAATCGAATAAATGGGTCTCCAAAATCACCTTCGAACCGCCGCCCACGGTTGGTCGCGTGCCGACATTGGCAATACCGGGTATTTCCCGTCCATCGATGCCGGTCATGACAACCGCGAACACGCCCTCGATCGGTGTGTTTTTTCGCGATAGCTGAATATTTGCGGTTGGAAATCCTATCGTGCGCCCTATCTTATCGCCATAGGCCACTCGACCACAAACCGAATAAGAACGCCCGAGCATGCCGGCGGCATAATCCAGGTCGCCTTCACCCAAGGCATCACGAATCATCGTACTACTGACCCGATGCCCATCTATTTGATAAGAAGGTGTATCTTCGACCTGAAAACCGAACTCACAGCCCTTTTCCTTCAACATCGCAAAATTACCGCGCCGCGCCTTGCCGAAATGAAAGTCGTCGCCGACCACGAGATATTTGACATTCAGCCGTTTCAGCAAAATATCTTCGATAAAATCTTCGGCCTCCAAATCGGCAAAGAAGCGATTAAAACGCAGTATCAATACTCGATCAATAGGCGATGCCGAGAACTGAATGATTTTTTCCCGTAATCGAGTTAGACGCGACGGAGCGTTTCTTCCTTGAAAATATTCCAAAGGCTGGGGTTCGAATATCAAAGCGACCGACGGCAAGCCCATTTCCCGGCCTTGCCGTGCCAATTTGTCGATAACCGCCCGGTGACCTAAGTGCAAACCGTCGAAATTGCCTATCGTCAGCACACAACCTTTCGGCAGAGGTTCAATGTGAGCCAATCCTCTAATCAATCGCATGAATACATCTTGCTGGAAAAACAGGGAATTCTATCATTATCCGGCGTCTGTGACCGACAAATTGCATTCCAATCACACGGTAAATTTGCGTTAACCCTTTAAGTAAGGCGTGACGCCGCGTATAGAATTCTGAGTCATACGCAAATAGTCAAAAACCAACCGGATATTACGGTTCAATTGCTGCATTTTTTCAGTCACGCTCGTCTTTCCTTTGGCGAACATTTTGATCACCCCGTCTGCAAACCGGCGTAGTCGCGTCATGTTCTCAGGGCCATTGCCATTTGAAATTTGGCAGCGATCTTCGTCATAATTCCAATCGATAATATAGTGACACGAATTTTCGATGGTCCAATGCCCACGATTAATTGCGAGTAGTCGTTGAGCATTCGCTTGTTCAGCGGGTCTACTGGTCATACCCAAGGCAATTTCACGGGTAAGCTTCTGGCTCTTTTTATGAAAGACTTCGCGTTCGATCAGAAACAACTATCCTGACACAGAGGGACGGCAAAGGCTATGCCAGTAGCCGAGATTATGCGGCGAGTCTGGGCCTGGTTCCCGGGCAGCATAGCAGCGGCGATAAACCCCGCTATCTGGGGATCAGTAAACGGGGTAATCGTTATATCCGAACCAACTTAATTCATGGTGCCCGCGCGGTGGTCAAAAACTGTGCTGGCAAATCGGATCAACTCAGCCGGTGGCTGCAGGCCTTGGTCGAGCGCCGCGGCTTTAACAAGGCTGCGGTTCCCCTAGCCAACAAAAACGCCCGGATACTGTGGGCGATGACCACGAAAAACGAAGCTTATCAAGGGGCGCCTGCCTAACGCGGGCATCGGGCAGGGTTATCCACCCTTTGTCCACGGGCTCCCAGCTAGAGAGGAGAGCTCGGAGCCCGTGGACAAAGCGTGGATAACCCTGATGAGTGAGATTGATTTAACCGAGTCCACAAGATTGCGGAGGCAAGCAGACAATCAGTGATGACAACAACAGGTCAGACCGGTGCTTTTACAACCCGTTATACCCATAGGTTCTTAAGAAACCGTTACGATGGTTGAGGAATAAGCGCACGGATAGATTCATCAGGAGTCCTGAGGCAATAAAGCCTCTGTTGAGAGACCGGATATATGGCAGCAATCTTGATCTCTGTTTTGACATCAATTTTTGAAAACTAGGCTTGCAATAAACGAGGAGTCCATATA
>NZ_JBNGHF010000087.1:0-11994 GCF_050611805.1 Methylotuvimicrobium sp. | reverse complement strand
TCCTCTTTCCTCTTTCCTCTTTCCTCTTTCCTCTTTCCTCTTTCCTCTTTCACCTACCCAACCAAACCACTTTGCTCGATACCGTCAAAAACAAACTGAACCGCCAATGCCGAAAGTAGAATCCCCGAAATCCGGGTAATAACTTGGATGCCGGTAACACCTAAAAACCGATGGACTTGACTAGCCATTAACAAAATCGACAGTGTCAGAAACATGATAATGAATAATGACGACAAAACGACCAATTGACGGGAGAAATCGCCGGCAGCATCGGCCATTAGCAAAATAATCACGCCCATAGCCCCGGGACCGGCAATCAAGGGAGTCGCCAAGGGGAAAATCGAAATATCATGCCTCAAACGGGCTTCATCGGTTTCCGCCGACGTTGTCGTAAGCGCTCCCGAAGAACGCGCGAAAACCATATCGAGAGCAATCAAAAATAATAAAATACCGCCCGAGGTTCTCAAGGCAGCCAGCGAAATGCCCAAACTATTCAATAAAAAGTCGCCAGCAAACGCAAAGACCAATAAGATCATCGTCGCACTAAGGACTCCGCGAACCGCATAGACCTGTCGTTCCTTAAGCGTCGCCGAAGCAGTCATCGCGGTAAAAACGGCGGCCACATCCAATGGTCCGACCGTCGTAAATAAAGCGGCTAAAGCAACCGTTGCGGTATCGATCATCATATTTCCGGGGAAAATTTACTTTAGTCGGTATGACTGACTCTAACCCCGAAATAATCCAACTCGGCTATCAGATTGAATTTCGTCGGCTTCTCTATATCAAGCAACTCGAAAATCTCTTTCAAGCGTCTTTGTTTTAGCTTTTCAAGATCGCCGTATCGAATCGCAAACAACTTATCTTGCTTACCGGGCGGATAGCGTTTTTTGATTTCGCCTATTCTGCGATTTATCGTCAACACCGCATTTTTCAATAAAACCGAAACTTCCTGAGTTAATTCAATCGTTTCATTTCCATCGATTAAATCTCTCGATTTCTCGAAACGATCCGTTTTAAGACCCTGATTAGCCAATAACGCTAATCGCTTACTCTTAACTTGCGGCACTAATAAATTTGCTTCGGTTAAAACAATCTTTGTAGAATTTTTACGGCTTGTCATCGGTTTACATTATGGGTTCCTTCGGAGGACCGTGGAAACCAGAAAAAAACTAAAACTATTTCCTTTTTCCTCGTTCCCATCGCTCTAGCGTGGGAACGCATACCAATCTTGCCTCGGGCAGCCCAAGTATGGGCTCCCACGGAGAACCGTAGGAGCCAGAAAAAAGAACATTAATTGCCGGCCCCTTTCCTCATTCCCATCGTTCTAGCGTGGGAATGTATACCGATCTTGCCTCGGGCAGTCCTGGTATGGGTTCCCACGGGGGACCGTGGGAGCCAGAAAAAGAACATTGATATCCAGCCCCTTCCGGAACGACGAGGGGCTATTAATATAAAAACGGAGGCATGATACGAGCATTATGAATTTTCGATTCGGCATTTCGTATGCCTTCTACAAATTCCTGTAAGGATTTTTTTGTATTTTGCAAATAATACTCATCTAATTTGGAATCATTCTCTATCAATTTAGCCAAATACTGTTTGGTATTGTGCCGCTTGATTTCCAGGCTCGGCGCGCATTGCTCATAAGCCATTTTTGTACTCAGATTGCCCTGTATCGATTGATGACGTAATTGATCGCAGCGCTTACAAACCTCGTCGAATTCTTTTTGAATGCATTCTATTTCGATCCGACTATTCATAAAATTTACCCATCATTGCCATAATCAGTAACGCCAATATTTCGGTGAAAGCAATACTAAAATCGTAAATATTTCCAAGCGCCCCAAAAGCATCGCAAAACATGCCAACCACTTGACCGGGTCGCTTACCGTTCTAAAACTTGTCGCAACATCGCCTAGGCCTGGGCCGACGTTATTGATACAGGCAGCGACCGCGGAAAAAGCCGTTACTTGATCGAGCCCCCCGGCCATCATCAATAACATGATAATTCCGAAAGATACGACATATAAACCGAAAAAGCCCCAAACTGCCTCGATAATGCGTTCTTGCTGCACTTCCTTACCTACTTTAACAGGAATGCAGGCATTCGGATGAATCAAGCGTTGGATTTCTCGGTCACCTTGTTTATAAAGTAACATTACGCGTATGACTTTCAAGCCTCCAGCCGTCGAACCCGCACAGCCGCCGACAAAGCCGATAAACACCAGCATTACCGGCACCGGTCCTGGCCAGTTATAAAAATCGGTCGTTGAAAAACCGGATGTGGTCATAAACGAGACGATTTGAAACATGCCATGCCGCATTGCATCGAACAACGAAAAATCAGAGATATCTTTATAATATAATACTCCTCCGACCACTGACCCCGATAAAATCATCAGCAACAAATAGGTACGCGCCTCGCTATCCAATAGATAAACTTTCAACGAAGCACTTTGCAATGCTGCAAAATGTAAGGCGAAATTCATACCGGATACGGCCATAAAAAAAATCGCGACGATTTCTATCGCTGGATTTTTGAAAAAGCCGATGCTCTCGTCATGCGTCGAATAACCGCCATTAGCCGTTGTCGAAAAAGAATGCCCGATCGCATCGAACCAATCCATACCGGCAATGCGATAAGCGATCGCACAGATTATCGTGATCCCTAAATAGATCACCCAAAGCGCCTTAGCAGTCCCGGCGATACGTGGCGTCAACTTACTGTCTTTGACCGGCCCCGGCACTTCCGCCCGAAACAACTGCATACCGCCGATACCCAGCACCGGCAAAACCGCTAATGCCAGCACGATAACGCCCATTCCGCCGAACCATTGCAACAATTGCCGATAAAACAAAATCGACTTAGGTATATCGTCCAAACCTTCGAGAATGGTCGCGCCGGTCGTCGTGAAACCCGAAACCGATTCGAATACGGCATCGGTGATCGACAAACTAGGCGTATCGCCTAAAATAAACGGCACGGCTCCCATCGTCCCCAGAATCATCCAAAACAACGCGACGATCAAAAAACCGTCACGATGATAGAGTTGACGCTTTTCATTACGGAACGGAAACCAAAGCATGGCCCCCGCACCCAGTAGGATCAAAAAACTTTGCCAAAACAATAATTCGGCTTGATCCTGGTAAATATAAGAAACCAACAACGGCAGGAACAGCGTAGTGCTGAACATCATCAACAGCAAACCGATGCTTCTTAAAACGACTTTAGCTTGCATATGACAGTCCGTTAAATGCGCTGAAAATAGCTTTCAATGTTTTTAACCAGCTTTTTATCCAGCGCGAACATCACGATATGATCGTTTTCTTCGAAGACCGTATCATGATGAATCGGAATGACTTCTTTATTTCGAATCAAGGCGCCTAGCACGACACCTTCGGGAAGCTTCACTTCATCGACTCTAAGCCCCACGACCGATAATGAACGGCCGTCTTCGTCCTTATGTGCGATTGCCTCGATAGCTTCGGCGCTCCCTCCGCACAAAGAACTTACCCTGGCGACATCGCCCTTGCGAACATGTTTGAGAATATGCCCCAAAGTTTCCTGATTCGGCTGAACCACGACATCGATTTCACTGCCGGTCAATAGCTTGATATAAGAACCATGATTGATCAAACAAATCGTTTTCTTGACGCCCAACTTTTTCGCCAAGGCGGCAGCAATAATATTGACGCCGTCGTTATTAGTGACTGCGCAAAACAAATCGGTCTTAGCAACGAGTTCATCGACGAGTAACGTTTCTTCGGTACAGTCGCCCTGTAGTACTACAGTATTTTCGAGTTCGTTGGCAATTTTTTTAACCCGGATCGGGTCGTGTTCAATGACCTTGACTTGATGATTATGCTCGAGCGCCATCGCCAAGCGTTTGCCGATATGGCCACCGCCGGCGATCATGATCGTTTTGACCGGTTCTTCCAAAGTATGAAGTTCGGTCAATACTTTGCGGATTTTATGCCTCGGCGATACGAAAAAAACTTCGTCGCCTTCGAGTATATCGGCCTCGCCATTGACATCCAACGATTCGCCCTGTCTGAATATCGCCACGACGCGGATTTTTCCGTTGGCAAGCTTTTGTTTGAGCGCCTTTATTTTTTTGCCGGTTAAAAAGCCCTCGGGAACGGCCTTGATCGAAAACAGCCTTACTAGTCCGTCCGCAAATGAAGAAATATGTAAAACGCCCGGAAACTTGATTAAATTATGAATCGCTTCCATGACAATCTGCTCGGGACTGATCACGATATCGATCGCGATTCCATAAGGATTGAATAATTCGGGATGCTTAAGAAAATCGATTGCCCTTACCCGAGCGATCGTTTTAGGCTTACTGTATAGGGTATTGATGATCTGGCAAGCCAGCATATTGGTTTCGTCACGGTCGGTCACCGCGATGACGATATCGGTATCGCGAACACCGGCCATCTCTAATATACTGGGATGAGCCGCATTGCCCGCTACCGTAGCAATATCGTAGCGTTCTTTCAACGCCGCTAATAATTCCGGTTTTCTATCGATTACAACAATATCGTTTTCTTCGCTTGCCAAAGCACTGGCAACGGACGAGCCGGTCATACCGGCTCCTAAAATGAGTATTTTCATTAAATCATAAAGTCGTCATAGTTGAGCTAGTTCATGCCAAGCTCGAATTAAACCGCAACATCAAGGTAAACCCGCTCATTTTATAGCAATTACCGATCTGCTTCGAGCCTTAGATTCCTCATTTTCTTGCTGGTTTTACAAGGCACAACTATTATTGGTAATTGCGTCACAATAGTTCAACTTACACGAATCACATCAAGCCATGAAAATATTGGTCGTAGACGACATAGAGCAAAATAGACTGATGCTGTTTAAGCTATTATCGAGAAAAGCGCATCAAATCCTATTTGCCGAAAACGGACTCGAAGCCATCGAACAATTCAATCACGTACATCCGGACTTGGTACTGATGGATATCATGATGCCGGTCATGGATGGCTTTGAAGCGACTGCCAAAATCAGAGCCTTGAATATCGACAAATGGGTTCCGATTCTTATTTTGAGCGCTGTCGACGGCGAGGATAATATCGTCAAAGGCCTTGAGGCGGGCGCCGACGATTATTTGCCCAAGCCCATCAATCCAGCGATTCTCTATGCGAAAATAACGAGCATCGAACGGTCGATCGAGATGCAAAACAGCATCATTGAGGGAAATCGCCAACTCCAAGCCTACCAAGACCAAAATGAAGTCGAACAACATTTCGCGCAGACGATTTTCGATCGTTTGATTCATCAAAACGACTTACAAGACCCGCAGTTGAATTATTGGCTACTGCCAGCCAGACGTTTTAGCGGCGATTTAGTTTGCGTTAAACGTATCAGCCCCGACCGGCTTTATTTTATGTTGGCCGACTCGACCGGACACGGCCTTGCGGCGGCGCTGCCGACCATCATCGTCAATCAAGTCTTTCAAGGAATGACCCAAAAAAGATTATTGGTGTCTTGCATTGCTAGAGAAATCAACAATCGCCTAAAAGAAGAATTACCGGCCGGGCATTTCGTGGCATTAGCCCTAGGCATGGTCGATTACCGCAATCAATTGATCGAAATATGGAACGGCGGTTTACCCGACCAATGGGCTCTGGATCTTCAAGGCATTCCGATCCGAGCATTCAAATCGCAACATACATTCGCCGGCGTCCTGGACGATGACGAATTTGACGATGGCACAGAAATCTGGCAATGGCAGCAAGAGTGCGAATTATTTTTCTATTCCGACGGACTCGTCGACATTGAAGATCCTCTCTCCGAATGTTCCGGCCATGATTGGTTGTTGAAAACCTTAAAACAATCTACATCGGGACAACGAATACAAGCCATTCAAGCCGAATTATCCGACTACATGCAAAAAAATGAAATTCACGATGATATTTCTTGTCTCTCTGTTAAATGCCGTTAACCGATAAGCCTAAAAAGAACAGTTGACATGTATTGTAGACCGTTCGTGCTGAGCTAAGTCGAAGCATGAAGGGTCTACAACACTTTCACCGGCTTAGTGAGGCCTCAAACTACCGCTCACCCTTCGACAGGGCTCAGGACGAACGGTAGTTTGAGGCCCTCACCTGCTCTTTTTAGGATAAGCGGAATTTTTAAACCCTATCGAACCGTGCAGGCAAACGAATGAACCATTGGCAAAAGGTGAGCTTATGCTGCCGGACTTAACCAGCATTCAACCCGCTTTTGTAGGATTTAATTTTCGAAATACGGTAGCTGCCGAACAAAATCCTAACGCTGCCGAAAACGACACTCAAATCCAAGGACGAGACACAAGCCTTGCGGATGATGCGCATTTTTCTATTGAGGAACAGCGTCAAATCGAGGCATTAAAGGCCCGGGACGCCGAAGTCAGGGCTCATGAGCAAGCGCATATAAATGCGGCCGCAGGCATTGCCGTCAGCGGCGCAAGCTTTTCCTATCAAACCGGACCCGACGGAAACCGCTACGCCATCGGCGGCGAAGTCCAAATCGACACTTCTCCGGCCCCCGGCGATCCGGAGGCAACGCTAAGAAAAGCCGAATCTATTCGCAGAGCGGCACTTGCTCCGGCGCAACCATCCGCTCAAGATTTTAGTGTGGCAGCCAACGCCGCCAGAATGGCGAGTGATGCCAGAATTGAACTTCTCAAACAAACGCAGGAAAACGCCGGCCCTCAGTTTGGCACAGCCATCGATATCGCCGTTTAAAAGCAGTTGTGCACCGAAAGAGAAAGGCATGGTTTATTTTCTGGTTTGAGTGCGCCATAACTGCACAATTTGATCCACATCCAAATCGTCAGGGCCTTCACGCCAACCCGTATAATAATCCACGTCATTACTTTTCGGCTCGGGATTGGGACGATAGATCTGCACGCGCGTCGGCAAAGGCGCAGCCTCACCCAGAACTAATGCCTCACCTCTTCCGAGAGAGGTCAAGATATCGGTCAAGTCGCCTTCGGCTTCCGGAACCAAACCGCGTATATAAGCCTGATCGTCTGGGTTAGTGGTTCTCAGACAGAAAAACGAACTGCATTGGGCCAACATCGTTTCCGATAATTCGGTCGGCCTTTGGCTAATGACCCCGATCGAAACGCCGTATTTTCGCCCTTCTTTTGCGATACGCTCCATCATCCTTTTCGTTCCTTCGAACTGACCGCCTTTTTCACGCGGGATATAAGCATGAGCCTCTTCGCAAATCAGCGTAATCGGAAATTCCCGGCGTCTCGGGTTCCAATAATTGAATTCATAGGCCAACCGGCCCACTTGTGCGGAAACCGCCGGCCTAACATCGGTCGGCACCGAACTTAGATCTACAACGGTAATATTGGCCTTGTTATCGCCCAATCCGATGAACTGCCGCAGTAAATCGGCCATGCCGGCTGAAGTATTGCGTTTTTTCGGTTTTAACAAGAAATCATAACGAACATCATTGAATCGACTCTGCATTCTGACTAAAAATTCGTCGAATTGACCAAATAAGGCACCTTTACTTTTACCGAAATCCTTACGCTCTTCATTGGCATTCTTGAACTGCATATACAATTCGGCCAGTGAAAAATAAATCGGCGTATCGATCGAAACCACGCCTAAACCGATTTCCTTTGCTTCCTTCCGCTTGAGTTGTTGCAAGATTTCACGCATGAATGCCATCTGCATCGAAGCGCCGTTATCGTTGCGATCGATAAAGAGATCGACTAACTCTGAATAACTCATCATCCAATAAGGCATCTCCATATCCATCGCATCGACATAGTTGACCATGTCGCTAGGAAAGGCAGATTGAATTGTGCCATTATCGTCCTTCCAACAATATTCGCCATGTAAATCCAACATAATCAAATGCGCTTTCGGCATGGCCTTGATGGTATGTTGAATCAGGCTAGTGACGGTCCAGGACTTACCCGAGCCGGATTGTCCGATGATCGCGAAGTGCCGCCCGAACAAGGCGCGAGGATCGAGACTGAGATGATATTCCTTATGCGATGCTAACTGGCCGATAAAAAATTCGTAATCCCTAAAGGCAGAAAAAATAGCGTTAATTTCGCTTAAGCCGACCGCGTACACTTTAGCACCGGGTGTCGGATAATGTCTAACGCCGCGAACAAAGCTGCCGTTTTCCTGGATTTCCCCGACCGGAATCAACGAGATAAAACGGTCCGCCTTACGTATCCCGACCGAATCGAAACGATCTCGCTCCCACATTTTAAAAACCAGGGCCAGCACGCCGATTACACCTTGTCTAATAACGACATACGAACCAATATGACCGGCCAGGATTTCTTCGTTACCAATTCGAATAATCGGCAAGTCGGAAGAATGCTGTTCGGCTATTCTGGCCTCCATGCCATCTCCGCGCACTTCGGAAAGATAGCCGATTAGAATACTATTTAAGGGTTGCTCGGACATTATATGCTTCCTATCAATTCAAAGATATTAAGCATTCTAGACGAAATTTAAGTTTTAAACTTCGTTAGGAAGTTTTTTGGCGGTCATTTCAAATTTGGGGAGAAAGCACGCCGTCAAACGATTTGAATTGTTATCAATCCAAGCCATCGTGCAAAAAATAGCGCCTATGCGCTTTGTTTCGCGAAGCTAGAGCTTCGCGTACCGATTTCCCAAGCTGGAGCTTGGGAAACAGCGGTACTCCCCTTTCACCTTTCACCTTTCACCTTTCACCTTTCACCTTTCACCTTTCCCCTTTCACCTTTCATCTTTCCCTAATCAATCCATTCATAAAATTCGGTTAATGCCGGGTCGCATTTACAACAACTGGTTCCACACGACCCATTCGGCGATGACGATTTAATTTTTCCTTTACTGATCCATTTACCTAACATGCCTCTTATCGCGTCGGCATCCATATCGAAATGATTGACCAGATCAACCATCGCCACTTTATGCCTTTGCTTAATATAGTTTCTAAGATCGGACAGTATCACCGGTTTTCTCCTGTTGAACGGGGTTGCTGGAGTTTCGCCCGGATAAGTGCAACACTAACAACACCAATAAAAAGAAAAGACTTAGCCCAATCAACCATGTCAACGAATAACTTGGGTGATCGCTAAAGGTCGATAATTGATAAAAAAATGTCGCGGTCATGTAGGCAATACCAGTCGTCCAAAAGACGACAAACAATGTCCAACCTAAGTTAGTTTCTCGATAGATCGCCGCCGTTGCCGCAACGCAAGGCGCATACAATAAAATGAATAATAGGTAGGCGAAAGCCCCGGCTTGACCGTCGAAACTAACTCGCATTGCCCCGTAAGTTCCTGCATCGACTTCTTGGTCATTGACTGCGGTTTCAATGTCGAGCCCCAATGGATCCAACAGATTACCGGCAACACCCAATAAGTTTTCAGGAATCGTCTTCACCGCCTCACTCAGGGCTGCGACTAAATCAAAACCTTCATCGTCAACCTCAGCATCATCGAACGCCATTTGGCTGTACAAAGCATTCAAAGTACCGACTACGGCCTCTTTAGCCAACACGCCGGTAAAAATACCGACCGTGGCAGGCCAATTGTCATTCTCTATGCCCATAGGTTTAAAAATCGGCGTCAAACCACGCCCGATTTCGCTCAATACCGATTGATCGCTGTTTTCACGACCGAAACTACCATCCGTACCCATAGCATTGAGAAAATTCAAAACCAATACCATCGGCACGATCACCTTACCGGCATTGAAAATGAAAGTTTTGAGTCGATCCCAAGTTCTGAGTAAAACGCTCCGCAGGCGCGGAATATGATAAGCCGGCAGCTCCATGATAAATGGTGTAGCCTCGCCCTTGAATAAGGTATGGCGCATAATCAGGCCGGTAAAAACCGCCACCGCAATGCCGATCAAATACAATCCGAACACTAAATTTTGTCCGCCGACCGGGAAAAAAGCCGCCGCGAACAAAGCATAAACCGGCAACCGAGCGCCGCAGGACATGAACGGGTTCATCATATTGGTTAGAATCCGATCACGTTGATTTTCCAGCGTTCTAGTTGCCATGATTGCTGGTACGTTACAACCGAAACCGACGATCATCGGCACGAAAGATTTTCCCGGCAAACCGATCATGCGCATAAAACGGTCCATCACAAAAGCGGCGCGCGCCATGTAGCCGGAATCCTCCAAAGCGGACAACACCAAAAATAAAAACCCGACAATAGGAATAAACGTCGCGACGACTTGCACCCCTCCGCCCGCGCCTTGAGCGATTAAAACCACTAACCAGTCCGGCCAATTCATTTGATTTAATACAAACGCTAAACCATCGACAAAAAATGCTCCGGTCACTTGTTCAAAAAAATCTATGAAAGCGCTGCCGATATTAATCGTGAACATGAACATCAAATACATCACCAGCAAAAAAATCGGTATGCCTAAAAAGCGATTCAATACCAAGGCATCAATTCGCTCGGTAGTATGCCGATTTAATTGTTGAGTATGGATCACGAAACGCTGAGTCAATGAATTGACGAATCCATAGCGAGCATCGGCGGCTAGAATATCGATCTCGTCAGCAGCTTCGGTTTCTATTTGTCGTTGCAGAGCCGCAACAGTCCCTTTGAGTTCATGACCGGCAATTTGTTTAGCTAAAGTGTCGTCTTCGAGCAAACGAACAGTCAACCAACGCCGGTCGCAACGGTGCTGTTCGGCCAGCGGTTGCAATAACGGCGATAACTTGTCGATAGCTTGTTCTAAAGCCGGCGCATAAGGAATATCGAGACTCGGAATGGGCTTATCCTGCGCGGCACGATTAATGACTTCCTTTAAATGCCTTATTCCTTCTCCGGTCGATGCACTGATTGGTACAACCGGGCAACCCAATAAATTGGAAAGTTCATCAACATCGATCGCCACGCCTTTTAGTCGAGCGGCATCAATCATGTTCAGTGCGATCATCATCGGCACCCGCATTTCCAGGAGCTGAGAAGTCAAATATAGATTACGCTCAATGTTTGACGCATCGACGATATTAATGATCAAATCCGCTTCCCTAGCCGCAACATAGTCTCTGGCTACTTTCTCATCGAGAGAAACATCGTCATCGGCCGCTTCCAGGGAGTAGGTACCCGGTAAATCGACCACACGCACGATTTTATGATCGAAGCGGTATTCTCCGGTTTTCTTTTCGACGGTCACACCCGGCCAATTGCCTACATGCTGTTTAGAACCGGTCAAAATGTTGAACAGGGTCGTTTTACCACAATTCGGATTACCGACGACGCCTATCGTAAAATCGATTGCCATTAAATTTTCTCGATCAATAAGACGGAAGCTTCATCCTTACGCAATGTCAATGAAAAACCACGCAGTTTTATCTCGACAGGATCCCCCATTGGCGCAAAGCGAGTGACACAAAACTGTGTCCCTGGCGTTAAACCCATCGCCAACAAACGTTTCCGGTAGGCCTTTGCAGATTTATCGAAGCCGGTAATGCGGCCGCAATCGCCAACGATGAGGTTTTTTAAACTTAAGTTCATTCGCTTAGCCTCTTAGTCTTGGAAACCCAAAACAATATAATAAGTAATAATGATTCTCATTAAATGACTATATCATAACTAGACTTAACGTCAAAACATGGTTTTCCGAACTTGCTTGATATTGGCGGGTCGAGCGCAGTACGCGTCTCTTGCCTTGATTATTCGTGCATGAGAAAGGTCAAAATAGTCCCTTTTGACCGAGAAACCGTCTAAGAATAAAAGGTACGGGATTTGTCTATCGAGGACTGCCGTTCACCCAGCACCTAAATTATCTCAGATAGTTAGGAACGAGCATGAAATAACTTCGACAACTATTAGAAAGGGGGGCGGCAGGGAAAACACATTAAAATAACTAATATATCAATATGTTAACCTGTTTCCTGGAACGCTTAGTCAATTTGGTTTAACTTATGGTACCCCTCCCTGGGCCCCGTTAGGCCGCGCCGAGCACTGGCGATTTTGCCGAGAATAGCCCGCTAGGGGA